>DAIOXA010000111.1:0-4754 GCA_036758185.1 Bacillota bacterium | reverse complement strand
GAAGGGGGAGGCAAACTTGGTCTTGTCTATGTGGAAGGTATCGTCTGCCGGAGAAAGAACCTCGCTTTCGTCAATATAATCTATGCCTATAGCTTGTAAGATTTGGGCCTCGACAAAATGTCCAATACGCACCTTAGCCATCACGGGAATGGTCACCGCTTGCTGAATGCTTTTAATCATTTTGGGATCACTCATGCGCGATACGCCACCGGCAACCCGAATATCTGCCGGAATCCTCTCCAGCGCCATGACAGCGCAGGCACCTGCTTCTTCGGCAATTCGTGCCTGTTCTGCTGTCGTCACATCCATGATGACGCCGCCTTTTAACTGCTGAGCAAGGTCTTTATTTGCTTCATTCATTTGTATCTCTCCTTAGCCTTTTTTTAATAATGACGTTTACCTATTTAATTATAGTTGGTATCTGGTATCATAGTAAGTATCAGTAAAGCAATAATTGATGGTATCAGATGGAGGAAGAATTATGGACATGTTGACCTTTGTTTTGGATGACGATGGTGGCGTACCCATCTATCAGCAACTGTACCAATTAATAAAATCAGGAATTCAGTCTGGGAAAATTCCCCCCGAGACGAAGCTTCCCTCCAAGAGGAAGCTGTCTTCCTATATGCAAATCAGTCAGAACACCATCCAATCTGCATATACCCAGCTGATGGAAGAGGGTTTTATCACCTCAGCGGAGAGAAAAGGTTTTTATGTGAATAAGATTGATCATCTTATTCAATTGAATCCCCGAGAGGGACGGTTACAGGCAACTGGCAAAAAAGAGCCAGACAGCATTCGCTATGACTTTTCTTACCAGGGCGTCGACCCCGAGACCTTCCCCTTTGCCACCTGGCGCAAAATTACCAGGGATGTCATCAATGAATATGACCCGGAATTGCTGCGTCTGGGGGACCCCCAGGGACATATTAGTCTGCGCACCGCCCTGGCAGCATATCTATATCAGTCTCGGGGGGTAAATTGCCAGGCAGAGCAGATTATCATCAGTTCTGGGATGGAATTCCTTTTCCAGATTCTTATTCAGTTATTTGACGGAGAAAGTATCTTTGGCATTGAGAATCCCGGTTATGAAAAGCTCCATGTCTTATTCTCCAGCAATCGCGCCCAATATCAGTCCCTACCCATCGATGAGCAAGGGATTAAGCTCAAGGAGCTAAATGAAAGCCAGGTAAATATTCTCTGCGTTACCCCTGCCCACCAGTTTCCCTCGGGAGAGATCATGCCCATCAACAGGAGGGTGCAGCTGCTCAATTGGGCCAACCAAGCTCCCCACTGTTACTTGGTGGAAGATGATTACGACAGCGAATTCAAGTACAGTGGCAAACCCATTCCTGCGTTACAGGGCTTGGACCATAATGAAAAGGTCATTTACATGGGCGCATTTTCCAAATCCCTTTCCCCCGCCCTACGGGTGAGTTACATGGTCCTGCCCAACCACCTGGTTAATCAATTTAAAGAACGATTGCCCTTTATGATCTGTCCTGTGCCCATCATCAATCAAAAGGTGCTTAGTAAGTTTATGCAGGATGGATATTTTGAAAGGCATGTCAACAAGATGCGCAATGTTTATAAGCGGAAAAGTGAAGCGTTGGTGCGGGAAATAACTAAATTAGCTGCCAGGGTAGAGATACTAGGTGCAGATACCGGACTGCATCTTCTGCTCAAGGTGGATAACGGGATGACGGAGGAGAGGCTGGTGGCCCTGGCCTTGCAGCATGGAGTCAAGGTCTATGGTATCTCGAAATATTATTCGGATAAAAGTACCATGGGTAAGATCCCGCAAATCCTAATTGGCTTCGCCGCTTTGACAGAAGCTGAAATTGCTGCCGCAGTTCAAGCCCTTAACAGGGCCTGGTCTTCATCCTCCAGATGATTTACGGCTTTTTGCTATTGCACCAACGCTTCCGCCTACAGTGTTAGCCATTCCTCGGCTATGGGGGAAGGGCAGGGAAACTTTAGACCGATGTGGAATATACCACAGCGTAGATGCAGTTACCCAAAGGGAGGCCAGTGAATATCGAGTGTTTTGCTATGCAATCGCCCCAAGCATGAAGCGCAATGGCATTGCCACGCAACTTCTAGAACGCGTATGCAAGGATGCAACTGACGATGGTTTTGATTTTGTCGAAGCCTATCCATATAAATCATTCGTCAATGAGTTCCGGGATTTTATGGGGCCATTGGATCTATACAAAAGGCACGGGTTTACCGCGCATTAGGAACTTGAAAAAATATATGTTGTGCGGAAACCGTTATCTACCAAGTAAATACAGAGCCAAGGGCGATGAACCTACCAGATATGGAGATGAAACTATGAGAGTTCTCGAAACTGCTCGCTTGACCTTACGCCCATTTGCAGAAAGGGATTTTGACGCTGTTCACGCCTATGCAAGTGATGCTGCCAATGTCCAATACCTGCTGTGGGGGCCTAATGACGAAGCGCAGACCAGGGCATTTCTTACCCACGCCATAGATAAGTCCCAGGAAAAAAACCCCTGCACAGATTATCAATTTGCTGTGGAGCAAAGAACAAGCGGAATACTTATCGGTGCATGCAATCTAAGTATCAACGCCGATGAAGCAGAAATCGGTTGGATTTTACATAGAAACTACTGGCGACAGGGCTTTGGCACCGAAATAGCCAATCGCCTTCTTAAGTTTGGCTTTGCTGAATTAGGGCTGCATAGGTTAACTGCCCATTGCGATGCAGAGAACCTTGGTTCCCAGCGGCTTATGGACCGGATTGGTATGCGCAGGGAAGGCTGTTTCCTGGAAGGAAGACCTGCTAATAAGTTCTCTAATCAGAAGTATGGCGATGAATACTCCTATGCCATCCTCAGTGCCGAATGGAAAGCCCTGTCTCCTTTAAAACGGCAATAACCGAAAGCATTGGCGCAATTACCTTGAGGGACAGCAACTAACTCCCTTGGTTGTCAAGTAACAATGGCCGTGTCAGCCAGACACGGCTTTTTTCTGCTAGCCATGTAAATGATGCTAAACATGGGTACGAGCTGCATATCTTAAAAGCTAACCTTGATAAGACACTACTGTACCATCTTGACGAAGGACTCATGAACTTGAACTTCACAGTTATCATTTCTCTAATTCAAAATCATGCTATATAGCAGGATCTATTTCTTTAGCTACGTAAAAGCCACCAAAACAGTAAAGCCTGCCAAAACAGTACCTTTAAACTTTTCCTTGCATAGATGCAGTCAGTGCTCTATAATGATATTAACCCAAAGGTTAAGTTAACTGATGGGTTAAGTAGGCGGTGATTGTTGAGGTGCTGATCGAATACGATAACCAACTAACCACGAAGATTTTTGGTGACTTTAATCTGATGAAGAAAAAACTTGGAATGGATAGGGCTAGAGCCACCAAGAGGCGCCTCGATCAATTGAGAGCATCAATAAACTTTAGTGTCTATTTGACTACAGGGCTTGGAAGACCTCACCCACTGTCTGGAAACTTAAAGGGGTATTATGGTGTTTACCTTACGGGGAATGTGAGACTTATTGTCAAACCCAATGTAAAAAGCTTGGAGCCAGAAGCTTTAAGGGAGTGCGATACAGTGATTATTAAGGGGGTGATGGATTATCATGGTAGAAAGAATGAATGGCTTATCCCGTGAGTTTATTATTCATCCTGGAGAAACCTTGAAGGAAATGCTGGAAGATAGGGGTATGACGCAACGCGAGTTGGCATTGAGAACAGACGTCAAAGAACCTCATATTAGTGGTATCGTGAATTGCCAAAAACCGATCTCTGTTTCCTTTGCAAAAAAACTTGAGTACGCACTGGGCGTTGACTCTAGTTTTTGGATCAATCTGCAAGCAAACCATGAAAGAGAACTAGCTGATTTTGAAGAAATTAACCATATCTCCAGCGAAGAAATAGCCATACTACAGAAACTCAGACAAATAACTAATTATGCTAAGGATATCCATCTGTTGAACTTTGAAGCCCAGGGCCCCTTACTTGTTATTGAATGGCGCAAGTTACTAAACGTCAGTAGCCTGCTACGAATTCCAGAAATATCTCAGTCTGGTGCGTATCGCCTCGCGATAGTGGATAGTGTTGACCCCTATATCCTTTTTGCCTGGCTTCGAATTTGCGATCTAATCACAGATGATCTGCAGGCAAATACTGAACCCAATATCGATAGATTAAAGAGCAAGCTGAGTTTAATTCGCAAGCTCACTTTCGAAGACATCGATACTATCTATTTAAGGCTGAGGGAGTATTTTGCTGAGTGCGGTATTAAATTTGCTATCGCCAAGCATTTTACTGGCGCACCGGTTCAAGGAGTCATAAAGAGAAACAAGGATGGAACCCTTAACCTGGTCATGACATTAAGACAGAGATTTGCGGATGTGTTTTGGTTTACCTTGTTTCATGAAATTGGGCATATCATTTATGGTGATATCAAAGACCAACTAATCGATTATGAAGGCACAAATAATGAGATTGAAAAACGAGCAGATGAATTTGCAGCCAACACCTTAATTGATCAAGAGCAATATAGGTCTTTCGTGAAAGCTGGAGATTATTCGTTGAATGGTATTCAACAGTTTAGTGCCGAATTGGATGTCCCTGCCTTTATCTTAATCGGCAGGCTACAGCATGATAATCATATAGATTACCATCACTATGTTCACGAGAAATGCAAGTATGATGTCGCCACTCACGAATTCTGACGGCGTAACTCTCACCGCCAATGGCATTGCAGC
>DAIOXA010000110.1:0-6300 GCA_036758185.1 Bacillota bacterium | reverse complement strand
AACTTCCATCACTGCATCGGCAAAGGGGGAGAGCAACATTATGTTGACGCCAAAAGGCTTATCTGTCTTGTTACGCACCTGGTCAATTTGGGTCTGCACCCAGTCCGGCGGAGCATTGCCTGCCCCGATTATCCCCAGGCCCCCGGCTTCGCTGACAGCTGCTGCCAACTCATGGGTGGCTAGCCAGGCCATCCCCCCCTGAAAGATGGGATAGCGGATATTTAGCATGCGGGTTACTTTGGTCTCAATCATACTGACCCTCCTTAGTCCACTTGATGACAGCGGCGCCCCAGGTCAGACCGCCGCCAAAACCCACCAAGAGGACATGGTCCCCGGATTTCAGCAATCCCTGGGCCGATGCTTCGGAAAGTGCCACAGGTATTGAGGCCGCCGACATATTGCCATAGCGATCCAGGTTGACATAGACCTTTTCCCGGTCAATTCCCAGGCGCTTGCAGGCCGATTCTATTATGCGGGAGTTGGCTTGGTGAGGGACGAGAAGGGATACATCCTCGGTGCTTAAGCCTGTCTGCTCCAGCACCCGCAGCGAAGACTCCTCCATAACCTTGACGGCAAACTTAAACACTTCCCGCCCCGCCATCTGGATGAAGTGCTGGCGGGCAGCCACCGTCTCTGCCCTGGCAGGGTTGCGGGACCCGCCGGCGGGCTGGACCAGCAGATGACCACCATGACCGTCGGCTCCAATCTCCATGCTCAATAGACCCGGCTCATCCCCTGCCTGGAGCACAGCCGCTCCCGCGCCGTCGCCAAAGAGAATACAAGTATTGCGGTCAGTATAATCGGTGATCTTGGACAGTATATCTGCCGCGATTACCAGCACTGTGCCATATGTTCCGGTGCGAATAAACTGATCGGCAATGCTGAGGCCATAGATAAAGCCGGTGCAGGCAGCTTCCAGGTCAAAGGCGGCGGCCCCCCAGGCCATGAGCTCCCGCTGCACCAGGCAGGCCGTGGCCGGGAAGGCGTGGTCCGGGGTGACGGTGGCCACAATGATCAGATCCAAATCCTCTGGCGCTACCCCAGCATCGGCCAAGGCAGCCCGGGCGGCTTCCAGGGCAATATCTGAGGTAGCCATCTCTTCATCGGCTATGCGCCGCTCCCGAATCCCGGTGCGCTGCACAATCCATTGATCCTCGGTCTCCACCATCTGCTCCAGATCTGCGTTGCTCAGGACCCGGAATGGAACGGCGTGCCCCACTCCCTTTATCACTGAATACATTATTTCCCCTCCAAACTTAGCACTAGGTGCTATATCCAGATTATAAAATGTGATATTAATTATACCCCAGTCTGGAAATGATGACAACCCGTAATAGTTTTTTCAGCAAAGACACCCGAAGCATAGGGACGGTTCTTTTGCTTCCTTTGAAAGCTGTCCAAGGAAAGGGAAGCAAAAGAACCACCCCTACTTGACCACCCGGTCAAAGGGGTATATAATTTTCTTATACTGACCATATGGTCAAAGGGAGGGTGAACCATTGTCTATTATTGAAACCGTTAACCTGACCAAGTACTACAGCAAAGCCCGGGGTGTTGAGAATGTCAACTTGGAAGTCAAGGAAGGGGAAATCTTCGGCTTCATCGGGCCCAACGGGGCGGGAAAGTCCACCACCATCCGCACCCTGCTAAACTTTATCTTCCCCACCTCCGGCAGCGCCACCATCTTTGGCCGAGATATTGTCCGAAACAGTCGGGAAATCCGGGCCCAAGTAGGGTACTTGCCAGGGGAGGTAGGTTATTACGATGACATGAAGGCCGGAGAGCTGCTGGCCTACTCGGCCAAGTTCTACAACAAGGACTGCAGCCCACGAACTAAGGAGCTTATTGAGCTCTTTGACCTTGACCCTGAGAAGAAAATCCATTCCCTGTCCCTGGGTAACAAAAAGAAGGTGGGGATTATCCAGTGCCTGCTTCATGAGCCCCGCCTCCTTATTCTGGATGAGCCCACCAGCGGCCTGGATCCCCTGATGCAAAAACGCTTCTTTGATGTGCTCCGAGAAGAGAACAAGAAAGGCGTATCAATTTTCTTCTCCTCCCATGTGCTTAGTGAGGTGGAGCGCTTATGCCATCGGGTGGCAATCATAAAGAATGGGCAGATTCTCAAGATTGAAGAAATGGACCAACTCCGGGGTAGCCAGTTCCTAAAGGTGCGTATAACCTTGAACCACCCCGAGACAGCTCAGGTGGATGTTCCCGGGATAATCCACTCCACCCAAGATAACGGAACTTGGCACTTCCTCTTTAACGGGGATATAAATCAGCTGGTGCAACGACTGGCACAAATGGACTTGCGCCACCTGCATCTGGGGGAACCGGCTCTGGAGGAAGTATTTATGCACTACTACGAGAAGGAGGAAATGTAATGAACATCCTTCACCGTGAACTGCGCAGCAACCTGAAGGGGCTCGTGATTTGGGCACTGGCCTTGGCCCTCTTGAATCTCCTACTCATCGCTGTATACCCAACAATGGCTGCAGATAAAGCCGCTTTGGACGAGATGATGTCAATGTATCCCGAAGCCATGATAAAGATGTTCGGCATGGAAAGACTTAGTATTAGCGATCCCCTAGGCTTCTATGGAGTTGAAGCCTACTTCATGGTGGTACTCTTCGGGGGAATCTATGCCGCCATTATTGGCTCAGGAATTCTTGCCAAGGAAGAGAATGACAAAACCATTGAGTTCCTCCTGGCAAAGCCTGTGAGTCGGAGCCAGATAATTAAGGAAAAAATGTTGGCCTGGGTTATCAACTTGGTTGCCCTCAACCTAGTCATCGGCCTCGTCTCCTGGCTGAGCTTTGAAATCTTTGATATGGGTGAATTCTCTCGGCTCACCCTGTTCTGGATGCTCCTGGCCCCCATTTTTATTCACTTCTTCTTCGCGGCCCTGGGTTTCCTCACTGCACTCTTCTTCACCCGCAGAAAGTCCTCTCTGTCCGTCAGCATTGGCATGGT
Source organism: Bacillota bacterium (assembly GCA_036758185.1). Lineage (GTDB taxonomy): Bacteria > Bacillota > Proteinivoracia > UBA4975 > UBA4975 > DAIOXA01. Next base: position 3,327 of record DAIOXA010000110.1, on the reverse strand, counting down.
GTTGGGGTTGTACTTCGTCAATACCATTGGTCAGCTTTCGGATAAGTTTAAAACTCTGACCTGGTTAACCCCCTTCCGGTACATGGATGCCGGGGAAATTTACACCCAGGGAGCAATTAACCCCCTTTATGCCCTACTTCTGCTGGCAGTCAGCGCAGCAGCCGTTGCCGCGACCTGGATACTGTACCGGCGCAGAGATATTACAATTTAGGAGTGAATCCTCTTGAGAAACAGGGTGCCGGATGAAAAAAGGGAACGAATAATTGCAGCGGCAATTAAGGAATTTGCCCAAAAGGGCTATGAAAAAGCGTCCACCAATGCCATCACCGCCGAAGCCGGCATTGCCAAGGGCCTGCTCTTTCATTACTTTGGCAGCAAGAAGAAGCTTTTCCTGTGGCTGGTTCAGTATGCCCTGGACATCGCCCTAGAGCATTACCAGCAGAACTTGCCCCAGCTCAGTCCGGATTTTGCCGACCGCCTGGTGGAATTAGGGATGGAAAAGCTGATGTTCTACCGCCAGCACCAGGAGCTCTCCCAATTTGTCACCGCCGCCTTCATGGACCCGCCTAAGGAAATAGCCACAGAACTAAAGGACCTGGAACAGAAGCTTAGAACCCAAAACTCCGGTCAGATGATGAAGGACCTGGACATGTCGGGCCTCAGGGACGATATAGACAAGAAAATAGCCATGGAACTGATAACCCTGGCCTTGGAGGGCCTGGGCAATAAGTACAAGGCAAATTACCGGGAAAACCCGGAGAAAATCATGGATGACTTCGACCAGATCTTCGCCGAAATGAAGGATTATATCGAGCTTCTAAAGTATGGGACATACAAAAAAAACTGACTCCTGAGAGTCAGTTTTTTTATTAGCAGCGGCTTCCTTACTTCATTATGATAGGACACAGAACACCAAATTAAAAACCTTTAAGGAGTGGGATTTTCTTCCCTTTGACGCGAATGACCCGCTGAGGGGCAAGAGGAACATACCGGGGCAGGGACAGCTCGGGAAGAATCACGGACGAGGGAAAAATCAACATCCGCTCGACCACGATTTTACATCAAGGCACAAGCGTGGGAATGATCGGGAACTTCGGCAAAACACATGAAACGGTGAGCACAAAATCCTATATGACCGGAGTCCGCGAAGTAAAAAAATCACTGGAACAGAACTTCCAGCTTTACTCAAAGAAGATGAAATAGGGGTGATAACTTGATAAAAAGATGCCGTATGCCTTATCCTAACGTTTCCCGTGGCGGCATTCGCGGCGAATGAACCACCTGCAAGCCTTGAAGCGCCAGAGAATTATAATGTCGTCGAGACTGATCATCCCGGTATTCTACACCTGCGGCTTGCAAATCCCGACAGCATTATAAAGCTATTGGCTGAACATGGGTTGTTTTTTGAGGTTGACTGGAAAATTAATAATGGCCCGTGGAAATTCACTAAGGACTGGGAAGGCTTTACCGTCGAAGGGGTATACGATTATTACGGTGATAAGGACAGTATTTTGGGAGACGTAACGACTATCGGCCGCGATGAAGACGATACCTTGACTATTGTTGCACCAAATAATCCACTGGGAATTGAGTCCTTTGATCTATAAATTGGCTCTTGAGTCTCCCGGGCAAGTTCAGACAGGCTACTGTAGTCATTGCGAAGCTTAGTCGAAGATTTAATAATCAAGGAAATCACCCTCCCAGCATTAATTATTCTGGATTATTATATGAATTGTGACCGAGAATCACACTAAAAAAGGGACAGTTCTTCTGCTTCCTCATGCTTGTTTCAGATGAGGAAGGAAGCAGAAGAACCGTCCCTATGCTTCCGCCAGGCGGGAGTCGCTCAGGCTGTTCATCTTGGCGAAGATCCCTGCCACCATAAGGGCGTCGGCCATGGCCCGGTGATGGTCGGAGGTGGAGATGCCGAAGTGCTGGGCAACGGTGGCCAGCTTGCGGTTGGGGAGTTGGGGCAGGTATTTCCTGGCTAGGACAACGGTATCCAGCCAGCGGTTGGCCAGGGGCTTATAACCCCCTCGCCTCAGCTCAGCATTGACGAACCCCCGGTCGAAGGGGGCATTGTGGGCCAATAGCGTACTTTCCCCAATGAAGGAGCAGATGGTATCTATGAGCTCGCAGAAGGACGGGGCATCGGCCACCATGGCGTCGCTGATCCCCGTCAGTCTCGTTATGTAAGGGGGAATGACACAGCCGGGGTTGACCAGGCTTGACCACTGGTCGACGATATGGCTGCCCCACATGCGCACCAGAGCAATTTCCGTCACCCGGTTGTCCCGGGGTGAGAGGCCGGTGGTCTCGACGTCCAGAGCAGTGAAGAGCTGCCAGTTGGCTAGTCCCCAGCCTTCACCCTGGCAGAGGAAGCGCTGGTCATTTTGGAGCAGCTCCAGTATCGGCCGCCCCTTGAAGCTGCGGCCAAAGCCATCCACCAGGGTCCGAAGTTCGCTGGGCACCGCCGGGCGCCCAGTCACCTCCAGGTAGTGGAATATAACATTTATGAGGACCTGCTGGTTCGGCTCTGTTTTCATGCCTTTATCCTCCCTTCTGCAGGAGTATTAACTCTCTATGTTGAAATACTAGCAGCGGGAAAATTGCCTAATAAAGGAGGCTTTATCGTGAAAGATATGCTACGCACCCTGGTCAGCAAGGCAAAAGCTGACTATTTGGAAATACGCATCGAAGAAACCCAAGTTTCAAGCCTGCGCTTTCAGGGTCCCACCCTGGAAGCCGTCAACGCCAACAAGCGCTACGGCGGCTGTGTCCGGGCCCTGGTCCAGGGAGGCTGGGGCTTTGTTACCTTCAATGACCTAGATAATCTGCACGCGAGAATCGACCTGGCCATCCATCAGGCCCGCCTGGTAGGGGCAGCCGGCGGCGATGCAGTCCTGGCGCCGGTTCCTGTAGTGGAAGATGTTGTGGAAGTGCCCTTTAAGGAAGACCCCAGGTCCATCCCCCTGGCCAGCAAGATTGACCTATTCCAGGGATATAATGAAATCATCCTGGCCCACGGCAAACCCGTCATCAGCTCCAGTATAAACTACTTTGACCAGTACAGCAAAATCCATTTTGCCAATTCCGAGGGGACCTATATCCTCCAGCATAAGCTGGATTTAGCTGGAAATATTACCGCCATTGCCACCGATGGCGCCACCACCCAGATGGGCAGGACCGGCTTTGGCAGTTCCATGGACTTCGGGGTCGCCCGTAACCTCGATGGTAAAATCAAAGAAGCCTGCACCAAAGCCGTGAACCTGGTTGCCGCTCCCTCAGTCCGGGGCGGTGAGTACACCGTCATCGTCGACCCAGACT
>DAIOXA010000109.1:0-6401 GCA_036758185.1 Bacillota bacterium | reverse complement strand
CAGGGGGGATAAAGCGCTGTATGGCCTTGAGGCCGATTAATTTAACAAGGATGGCGATGGCGACGTAGACCAAACCTGCGATGATGACGGCGCCGGTGGCAGCGGCGTAACCAAGACCCATTCCTTGCGTTCCGTCGGGAAGGATGTCCATGGCCACTACCATGATGGGAGTGATGAAGGCGAAGGATGAACCCAGGTAGGCGGGAACTTTTCCGCCGGTTATGAGGTGAAAGATAATAGTGCCGGTGGCGGAGGTAAAGAGGGCGGTCAAGGGGTTTAGTCCTGTGAGCAGGGGAACCAGGATGGTTGCGCCGAACATGGCAAACACGTGCTGGAGGGACAGGGGCAGGAGACGGGACAAGGGCAGGCTGCTGTCTTTGGTCAAGTGAACTCCTCCTTTAAGTATATTGTTTAATAATCGCAAAAAAAAATCCCACAGCGGGGAGGATAAGGGCAAACTACCGCCCTTTACAGCCTCGCTGGACTGTATTAAAGGTCAGTGACAGGTTATTCAATTCACTGCTAAGAACGATAGCATAGACAAGCCCTGGGGTCAATAGTAAAATTCTTTGGCTACCCCCGTCGGGGATAGACCTTTCTTCTTGGCCCAGCGTCGAGGTTAAGGTCTGTCCCTGAATACAATTCGCTACCAAAGGTCAAGCTAAATTAAGGAATTGTAGGAAGGGTGTCTGGGGTGGAATATAAAAAGCCAAAAAAAAGCTATTTACTGCCCCAGAGAGCTGTAGATATTAAGGAACTGAATAAATCAGAGAAAACTCCAGAGCAGGTCAGCACCAACCTGCAGGACAACATCCAGGCCATTGAGTACACCTTCAAGGATAGCCTGGATTTTATCCTGCGCAAAATGAACTTTGGAACCAGTGGGCAAGTGCGGATGGCTCTGGCTTTCCTGGAGACTTTGACGGATAAGCAGGGAATCAGCGATTTTGTTCTGGAGCCCTTAAATATGCTGGCTTTTAGGGAGCATGACGTCACAACTATCCCCAACAAAATCATTGATATCTTGCCGGCAGCCCTCAAGATAGAGGAAGAATCCAACTGGAAAGAGCTTGAGAAGAAAATCGTCACCGGCCATGCTGTACTATTTATCGAAGGTTATGAACAGGCAATTGTTATTGAGGCTAGAAAGTGGCGCGGTGAAATAGACGCGATGCGGGATCTGAATTTGCTGCAAGGAACCCCAATCGGAGTCGGTGGTGGTGGGACCCCGGGAAGGCTTTGTCGAGAGCCTGTTTACTAATGTCAGCTTGATGCGGCGAAGGTTACGTACCCCAAATTTAGTCATGGAGGCCATCCCTGTGGGCACTACTTCCAACACCAACATAGTGATCTGCTACCTCAAGGGTGTGGCAGATGTGGAAATGGTGCAAAAAGTACGGCGGCGGATAGACAACATCAATGTCGAGGCCATGTATGACTTAAATGTGGTAAATGAGTTAATATCCGACGTAAAATTGACCCCCTTTCGCATGTACACTACCACCGAGCGCCCGGATAAGCTGTCTTCTGCCCTGGTGGAGGGCAGGGTTGGCTTGATGGCAGAGAATAGTCCCGCGGCCATGATAGTCCCCACCGTTTTTTGGCAGTTCTTTCAATCCAGTGAGGACTATTATGAGCATTATCCCATGGCAGCTATTAACCGCATGCTACGCATGCTGGCTTTCTTCATGGTGGTGGGACTAACGGCATTTTACGTCGCCATCGTCACCTTCCATCAGGAGATGATCCCCACAGTGCTGACACTTTCCATAGCTGCAGCGAGGGAGCCGGTTCCTTTCCCCACGGTGGTAGAGGCATTTTCCCTGGAGATCATATTGGAAGCCCTGCGGGAGGCAGGTTTGCGCTTGCCCAAGCCTGCAGGCCAGGCTGTTAGTATCGTCGGCGCCTTGGTCATGGGCCAGGCAGCCGTAGAAGCGGGAGTGGTCTCACCCCAATTGGTAATTGTCGTCGCCTTGGCAGGAATAGCTTCTTTCTTAATCCCTGATTATTCTTTTGTCGTCGCCCTGCGCATATTAAAGTTCATCTTTATCATCTTGGCTGGGGCCTTTGGCGTTTTTGGCCTGATAATGGGGTATTTGCTCTTGGGGACCCACCTGACGTCATTGCAGAGTTTCGGAGTTCCCTACATGTCTCCTGTAACGCCCTTCAAGTGGCAGGATATGAAGGATGTATTTTTCCGGGCGCCCTGGTGGGCCATGGGCAAGAAGGGGCCGAAACAAGAAGGAGGGAGCGGTAGTGCTGGTAAGGAAAGCTAAATCTATCTTAGGCTTGGTCCTAATTTTCTGCATTTTTTTCGTTTCTGGTTGCTGGAGTCGCAGGGAATTGGAGTCCCAGGCTTACATTTTGGCTCTGGGGGTAGGCCTGGTTGCCCCAAACGGAATTAGACTGGTAGCTCAGATTGGTTTGCCTTCAGCCGAACCCGAGGGAGGCGAAGGGGCGAGTTTTAAGACAATCATCTCGGAGGGAATCGACATGAGCGATGCCCTGGACAATATGTATTTGGGGAACAGCAAGCGGCCTGATCTCCATCACCTGCGGGTAATCGTCTTTAGTGAAGAACTGGCCCGGGATGGACTGTGGCATACCTTGGACTTCTTGCGTCGGGATGTCAATGTCCGTTCCAATGTGCAAGTGGCAATTTCAGCTGAGGACTTAGGGGATTTGTTGGCGGCGGGGGATCCCCTAAACGCACAGCCTTCCTTGGCCATTACCAACCACTTTGACATCAATATTCAGAGGTCAGGGGTGGTGGAAGTAGAACTGCTTGATTTAGTGGCCATGCTTCTGGAGCCGGATCGAGAGATAGTAATGCCGGTTATCGAGGTAAGCAATGACCGTTTTAGTCTAGGCAAGACTGCCGTCTTTAAGGATGACAAAATGGTAAAAATAGTTGATAAACAACATACCTTTGGCCTCTTGCTGTGGTACAGCCAAGTCAGGGACGGGGTTATTTCGGTACCCCAGCAGGGAAATGAGAAGAAGGTGGTAAGCTACAGAATTCTCGACAGCAGGACCAAGGTTACCCCCAGCTGGGACGGAGAAAAGCTTCATGTCCAAGTATTTGCCGACACAGTTGTCGACGTCACAGAGATTCATGGCCAAGTCCAAGAGGACTTGGAGAACCTGGCCAGATCTTCAATAGCCCAGAGCATGCGAAATGTGTTGGATTTGGCTCGGCAAGAGGAATCGGATTTTCTAAATATAGCCGTCCATTTTCGGCGCGCCGACCCCTCCACATGGCAAGAGTTGCAGAGCCAATGGGTGGAGATCTTGAAGGGGGCAAACTACGACATTGGGGGCATAGTGCACATTCGTGGCCAAGGCCAAATTCGTTAGAGGGGGTGGCCAGAATGAATAAGGTCACAGTCCTAGAAGTAATGATGGTGGCCATGGTCGTAACGGTGGCCACGGCATTATTCTATACACCTTATCTCGCCGCGTTAGCTGCAGCCCAGGATGCTTGGGTCTCTGTTATCTTGGCGGGAATACTTTCAATAATACCGGCCTGGGCAACGGGTTCCCTCATGGATCGCTTTCCCAACCAATCCATTACCGAAATGTTGATCCGGCTGCTGGGCAAGCCCTTGGGTAAGATTCTGGGTTTTGCTTACGTAGCTATATTTCTCTTTTACGCTGCTTTGGCGGTTTGGCGGCTGGAGGTGTTTGTGGCACGTTTTTTGCTCCCAGATACCCCTGTCCTTGCCATAAGAGTCCTGTTCATGCTAGTTGTAGGCTACGCCGCCATCAAGGGAGGAGCATCCCTAACAAGGACTAGCAGCTATATTGTGCCGGCAGGTTTTGTAGTCATGATATTGTCATTCATCCTGCCCCTCAAGCGCATGGAGTTTTCCTACCTATTTCCCCTCTTTGAGCAGGGGGTGGTCAGCATGATTAAGGCTGCCATTATGTTGGCGGGATGGCTTTGCCAAATTCCCCTGATTGTAATGCAATATCATCGGTATGTTCAAAAAAAATCCCTTAAGGGAACAGGACCCAGGGCAGTTGTAGTAGTGATATTATCTGCTCTGGCCATAGAACTGGGAATATTGGGCACCCTTGCCGCCTTCGGTCCCAGGCAGACTGCATCAATGTATTATCCAGTCATGGAATTAGCGAGGATTGCCTCCTTGGGAAATTTCCTTGAGCATATGGAGGTGACTCTGGTAACGGAATGGATTGCCGGGATCTTCGTGGTGGCCACACTCTATACCCAGGCCTTTGCGACCGGCCTAACTGACGTCTTAAACGTCCAAGGCAAGGCGGGAAAGACCATCATCATGGCAATGGGCATTCTTGTCTTGCTTTGCTGGCCCATTGTGTTGAACCCCTCCTTCTTGACACTGATTGTGGCTATTCGGGATTATGGCGTCATCTCGGCATTGATTATGGGCGGGATTTTGCCCCTATTGCTGTGGGCGCGGGCCGCTATGATGCCGGAATTATGGAAGGAAGCACAGGCTATGCATGCCCAGGAGCAAGGGACAACAGAAATAGGTAGCCAGCGGCCAGGAGCAAGGAAAGACGGGTAAGGAGGACGATAATTAAGCTGCTAACCAGCTGTTCAAATTTGTGCAAATATTTTTTTCAGCTTTCTTCCCTTGACATATGGCTTTTTTTTTCGTAGAATAGTCCATGTCGACAAGACAACTATATGGGGGCGTGGCGCAGCTGGGAGCGCGTCTGAATGGCATTCAGAAGGTCAGGGGTTCGATCCCCCTCGTCTCCACCATTACGAATCATAGAGCCTCAGGCACTTATGACAAGCCCGGGGCTTTTTTTATTCCCTACAATCCTCATTCCTCAAGGGTACGTAGTGCAAAGCTATCGATATTCTACAGAAATTCATATATAATATCTTTAGAAGAAAAGGAGGTGCCCCATGCCAAACATTAAATCAAGCACTGATTTGCGAAATAACTACAACGAGATTTCCAAGTTCTGTAACGAAAGTCGTGAGCCGGTATATATCACGAAAAATGGGCAAGGTGATTTGGCTGTTATGAGTATCGAAACCTATGAAATGCTCAATGGAAAGCTTGAACTTTACCGCCTTCTGGATGAAGGAAGGTCGGCGGTGAGGGAGGGACGAAAGCGGCCAATGAACGATGTTATGCGGGATATCCGAAGGGAAATTGACAATGAAAGATGATAAAAGTCCGTCATCCTTCCTATATCGGGTAGATGTATCGGAGCCCGCCGAAAGCGATCTGAGGGATATTGTCCGGTATATTTCTGCGCAGCTCTCGGCTTCGATAACCGCTTTGGAGATGTTGGAAGTCATTGAACAGGCAATGGCCGACCTAGCTGAGCTTCCCTATCGGGTCCCTGCTGTAGCAGACGAGCGTCTGGCTGCAATTGGCTATCACAAGCTCATTGTGAAGAACCACATCATTTTTTTCTCCATTGATGAGAAGGCAAAAGTGGTCGATGTAGAACGGATTTTGTTTAGTCGGCGTAACTGGCGGGCAATTTTGTAGCGAATAAAGTAATAATATCCCGTAAGATTAGAGAGGGGCTATCGCGCAACTTAAAGGCAGAAGTGCTTGGGCGGTATTGCCGGGAGCATGGATTATACACCACTGACATTCAGCGGTGGCGCCAAACCATGGCAGTACTGTTTTTACGGCAGACAGCTCGGGAAATGTAGAGATTTCAAGAGAAGTTGATGTTGAAAGGTTTTATTATATATTATCAAGCACCTTACGAGCCTGATATCCCGGGTGTGACGTATAAGATATTCTCGAGTGATGGTAAACCATTTTTAGGAGCAGAATCTAAGAGAGAAGTATGGAATTGTCTTGTGATTTTTTATCGCGGTATCGTTTATGCGTACACCTCAAGACTGGAGTATTGATGGCCAGGGGGATTGGCGTGAGGCTGGAAAGCCTCGCTACTAATACTTGCAGCCTTTTCGTCGTCTAAAGCGTATATAGGTTGAAGGAGGTAAAGCAAATGGCATATAAGTCCTACCGGCCGGAGGACTTTGAAGCGGTTGTGACAAAACATGAAAATAGGCTATACCGCACTGCACTCGCTATTACAGGAAACATGTCCGATGCCGAGGACATAGTGCAAGAGGCATTTTTACGTGCTTATGAGAAAGCTCCTGATTTTGAATCGGAAGAACATGAAAAGGCGTGGCTCATAAGAGTAACCGTAAACCTCTGCAATAGCCGATTGCGATCCCCTTGGCGTAAGCGAATAGTTCCCCTTCTCGACTCTCACCCTGCTTCAGAGCCGGGCCAGCATGAATTACTGGAACAAATCATGACATTACCACCCAAATATCGAACAGTCATTCATTTGTTTTATTATGAGGGTTATTCCATTAAGGACATTTCTGAGTTGACTGGGCAAAAGGAATCTACTGTAAGAAGTCA
>DAIOXA010000108.1:4372-6404 GCA_036758185.1 Bacillota bacterium | reverse complement strand
TTGCACCCAATACGGGTGAAGGTTTTGGTTAATACAAAAGCACCCACACAACCTAGTGAGCGCTTATGGCGTTCCCGGCAACCTTTTACAATGGCTCGTTATGGGATTATTTTTTCGATTTGTTAGACTTGCCTCCGCGGCGCTCGTAATCAGCCTTGATCTTATCGCCCCAGTCTTCTTCCAGAATACCGCTCTCCCGGTAAGAGGAGATTGCTTGTGCCGTAACCTCAAAATTCAGCCGCGTACCTTTACTGTCAGCATGATAGTTCTGTACCCGGTCAGGAGCAATTCCGAAACGCCCGGCTACGTCTATTGCATCTATGTTCGCGCCAAGAAAGATGAACTCCCAGCCGTACTCGCTTTTTTGCCCTTCAACCATCGCCTTGATTTTACCGTAGTCGTATTCCCGGCTGGCATTCTCCATGCCGTCGGTGGTAATAACAAACAGCACTTTGTCCGCTCGGTAATCCTCGGCGGTATGCTTGTGGGCATTGGCGATCTTGTTAATCGTTACGCCGATTGCATCCAGCAAAGCAGTTGAGCCTCCCACAAAGTACTCCGTTTCGGTAATAGGCGATACTGCCCGAATGTCAATGCGGTCATGAAGCAATTCATAGTTATTGTCAAAAAGAACCGTGGTAATAAGCGCTTCACCGTCGAGGGCTTTCTGCTTTTCCAGCATAGCATTGTACCCGCCGATTGTATCCTTCTCCAACCCGCTCATTGAGCCGCTTTTGTCTAGGATAAATACCAGTTCCGTCAGGTTAGTTTTCATTATAAAATCCTCCATTCATATTGATATGAATAGAGGATACCACGGCTCTAAAGCAGAGAGGTCGCTTGAAAAGCGACAAAAGCCTACAGGTTTAGCAGCTCACGAACCCAGCAATGGCTGGTCATAGTAGAAGAGCACCTCGTTAATCTCGAAGATGTCGTATTTGCCATTCGTGATGAAGTATTCGATGATGACATCGAATTTCTGACTGGGTGACAGGGCATAGCCTGCCCGGGCCAGCAAGTCTCTGGTTTCTGCAAGATTCAACTCCAAGGCGATGGCCAGGGCGACAGCGGTTTTCTTGCTGGGCATATAAGCTTTATTGCTCCGTATTTTCGAGAACAGTTTGCGGTCGATGTTGGCGCTCTTGTAGACCTCGACATCTGTTTTTCCTTTTGCGTCAATCAGCCTGAGGAGTGTCTGAGAAAAAGGCTCGTCCAGGTGACCGACCAAAGCATCAAGGCCGGCAATAGGTGAATCCTCAAGGGGCGTGGGCAACCTTTGGCGGCTTCCTCAAACAATAGGGAACGGTCGACATTCAGCAGTGTGCGGTACTTCTCAGTATGTTCATCAACATAATGCTCGTCAATGTAGGCCTCAACTGCTCCAAGCAATTGTTCACTGATTGCAACCGCCGTCTTGTCGAATACGACAAGATAAACAGTCATGTCATTGTCCCGGAGGAAATCTTGAATCGCAGCAATGGCCACGCGCAAAGCTTCTTGTTTCGGGTAACCGTATATACCTGACGAGATCAAGGGGAAAGCAATGGAGTAACAGCCCTGCTCCTTCGCAAGGGCAAGTGAGTTAATATAGCAACCGCGCAATAGTTTCTCTTCGCCACGCTTGCCCCCTTGCCAGACAGGGCCAGGGGTGTGAATAATATATTGGGCAGGCAGGTTGTGTCCCCGGGTAATGACTGCTCGTCCCGTTTCACAGCCGCCTAAAGCATCGCACTCAGCTTGAAGTTCTTCTGCACCGGCAGCTTTAAAAATAGCGCCACACACCCCGGCTCCCCTCTGGAGCGATGTGTTTGCGGCGTTGACGATTGCCTCAACCCGCATTTTAGTTATGTCATTGCGGACGATGGTAAAGGGCATGGGGGATAACCTCCTATTTTCGCTACTCTTAGTTTATTATAATATAATACCAGGTCAAAACAAGAACAATATCAGCGACGAAGGTTTATCCTTATAAGGAAGGCCGCAACCGGCGACCTTAATGAACACTATCCCCAACGCTAATCATTGTAATTCT
>DAIOXA010000108.1:0-4362 GCA_036758185.1 Bacillota bacterium | reverse complement strand
AACCACTTTAGTTTTTGCTTGTTTATTCCGGGGGTTCCAGTCTGCCGCTAAAGGTGTTCCGGTTCATCATTGGCAACAATCTGGGCAGGTAAAGCTTGACTCGGTCCTCGGAGCTGATATCTAACAGGAAGGGGATTTCCCCTGCGCCGCCAACGTTTGTACTCCCGGACCCTTCTCCAGCCCTAATGACTATCGATTGAGTAAGTACAGGCCAATAGGAGGAAATGGCCATGCCCTGAGGCGGCATCAGATGGACAATCATGGGAGGGGCGTTGCCGCTGGAAAACTGGGCGTTGGCATCAATCATGGATTCGGCATCGTACTCTACAACCGAAAAAGTAACCTCAGCAGTCTCGATACTGATGTTAGATTCCATGCTGGTTATGGGGTCGCCCCCCAAAGAATTCATCGCGGCAATAAAGGACTCCTCATTAATCTCGGTTGTTATCTCCATAGTACCCCGATAGATACCCCGGGGAGATGTGCCCCCTTCTTTCTCAGCAAACAGGCCTACATGGATGTATACTAAATAGGATACACCCGCCGGAGATACCAGTTCCCCTTCGAAGCCGTCGTCCACCAGAATTGTCCAAATGCCCTCATCCCCGGCGTCGCCGTCATCCTGGGGATTTTCACCGGGGGCGTCGTTTTCATCCCCTTCATTGTCGCTGTCATCATCCCCGGGTGTGGCGGGACCTTCGCCGCCAGGATCTTGCTGACCGGGGTCCTCCTGGTTGCCTTCTCCTGAGGGGTGCAAAGTGTCAACGCCCTCGGGAAGGTTGCCAAATTTAAAAGTGCAAGATGTCAGGATTAAAAGCCCCACAACCAAAAAGGCTAGTATAACTAATTTCTTTTTCCGCAATTTCATTATTACCTCCTTGGTAGAATTCTTGAGCAACACCGCTGAATCTGGGTTCAATATACTCTAATTCCACCAGGAAGTGAATGCATAATATTGCTCTATCTCTTCGGAGGAAATTAATAATAAAGAGCTATTGCTATTTTCATTCTTCCTTAGCTTTCCACGAACTCCCTCTGCAATATGCCGACCACCACGCCCATTATCCTTGCTTGGTTGTCCTGAAGCTGAATGGGTTCATACTCCTTATTCTCCGGAATGAGGAGGACGGAATCACCCATACGGGAGTACCTTTTCAGGGTGGCTTCATCATCAAGGGTGACGGCGACAATGTCCCAGTTTGCCGCCACTTGCCGGTTGCGGACAAGGACATAATCCCCGTCATGAATATCGGCGCCGGTCATGCTGTTTCCTGAGACTTTTAGCAGGTAACAATCATCTAAAGCCCACTCTTTGGGGAGGTAGAACTCGGCCTCGCTTTTGCCCTGAACGAAGATCGGGTTTCCGGCAGCGATGCCCTCATAGGTCTGGACTACCTTGAGTTCCTGCTCTTGGAAATACTGAGTTTCACTGCCGTCCTTGACGGCAAGCTGGGCTTTGTTATCGCTGTCTCGTTCCAAGCGGAAATGCCTGTTGCTGCGCAGGCAACTAAATTTCCACTGTTCCAGGCTGGAAGGAAGCATGTTGTAATTAAACATGGGGATATCTTCGATCTCATTGAGTTCGGCATCCAGCGCCAGAAAATCGTTGCCGTCGGTAACGGCGCCATAGCAGCAGTGCTTGTCTGCGCTCATGTAGCTCTTAAGTTGTGCTAGGCCTTCTTCAATGCCGCTGCCCAGAGCCTTGACCTCTAAAAAAATATAGGGGGTCTTTTTGTTTTTCCGGTAAACGGAAACACAGATATCCACCGAGCCCATTTTTGAGAAATTGTTTACCTTGTACTCTACATCCAGCAAAGAAGAGGGGTACCTATACTTCTCCATCAACTCTTTCAGCAACCACTGTCTGACCTTTTCCTCCTTGCGATAGATATCTATGAGCTTGTCTGAAAAGAGATAGTCATCTATAGAAACGGGATAAAAGGTGCTCAGATTGGTCTTAGTAGACAGACGCAGGTAACGGGAGTCTATTTCCATAAGAAATTTGGAGGGGCGTCCCGAACTGGTGAGGAATAGGCTCTCTGCTGCCCTGGTCATGCCTACGTACAATAATTTCTTTTCCACCAGTTGCTGATTCTCTATATCCTGAGGATCCTGGTAAGAAATATAGGGCATTACCCCCTCATTTAAACCAATGATAAATACCACCTTAAACTCTAGACCTTTAACCGAGTGAATAGTAACCAATTTGATGCTGTCGCTGACAAAGTTAACGTCCGAGGTGCGCAGGAGCTGGCAGGGAATGCTGTTAGCTTCCAGGGCATTCTGGATTTCCCCGAGCTGATCGGCTATTCTGGCAACTACTACGATATCCCTGGGGCTGTGTTCCTGCAGCAATTCCTGAATCTGCCTGATGACATACTCTGACTCCTGTCTGGCATTGCTGAAGCACCTAATAACAGGATACCGGCCCTGCCTATCGATGAGGCTGGGTTGGACATAGTTTTCATCGGCAACAATTTCCTGATCGTTTTCAATCAGGCTGTAAGCTGCCTGAGAGATTTGGGTGGTGGTGCGGTAATTCTTGCTGAGGCTGACGCTCTTCCCGGTCATATCCAGGCCGATGCTGGTAAAGCTGCGGCCCCGAACCAGCCAGGAGTGGGAATAAATACTCTGGGCGGTATCGGCAAAAAAAGCAATGGTACTGTATTCAGTCTGACGGTACAGGGCAAGGAGAAGCTCCAGCTGCACCCGGGTCAGATCTTGACTTTCGTCCACGAGGATATGGGTATATGTCGGCTCCGGCTTCTTCTCCATTTGGTCCAGGACTGCCAGAGCGGCACTCTTCCAGTCGATTAAACCCTCAGCCTTGAGGGCATCGTCATAAGCCAGCATCAGTCTGTAGATAGCTTCACGAGTGGCCTCGGCGCTGCCGCTCCCCAGCCCCCTCCTGTCCACATTCTGATATTCACTGAGCTCCATATAATTGCAAGACTTAATCCAGTCGATCTCATTGCGAAGGAAGGGAAGATTGGCTAAGTCGATTATATTTACATCGGGGTACTGCTTTTTTAATTCGACGATACAGCGTTTGAGGATCCGAGTCTCTTCCTGTTTCTGAGGGTATTGGCGTTTTTCTTTGTTTATTTTGCGGAAATGAGAATAGATAATACTATCGATTGTATTAATCTCCACTTTTGATTTATCCGCGGCGAAAAGGCCCCCTTGAAAACCTGAGTTTGAATTGACCTTATCATATAGGTGCTTCAGGTATTTAATCAGGGTTTTGTTGTAGGTGACTATTAAGATCTTGTCTTTGTCGTCGAGGCAGTAATGATTAAGCAGGTATTCGGCACGGTGTACAGCTACTGTCGTCTTGCCGCTGCCGGCAACGCCCCGGACAAGTATATGGCCGGTCTGTCTGGACTGGATTATCTTTAGTTGTTCAAGATTCAGATGCATACTTACCCCTCCACAGGCCGTTTTTTTTATCCCTTATTTCCACCCTAAATTCCTTTTTCCTATTTCTAAGACAGTCCAGGCCCGATTACTGAATTTGCGCAGTAAACCGGCATTTAGGATACCCTGAACAACCTTTGAAATCCCCATACCTTCCCTTCCTGAGCACCAATTCTTTTCCGCACCTTGGACAAACCATGCCTGGTTCAGTAAAGGCCTTGATATCAGTAACATGTTTGCTCCTCGCTGCCCGGTCTGTGATATTCAACGCCGATATTCGTTGGAAAACTTCGTCCCGTACAGTGTCGCTGATCACCAGCTGATCATACTGGCGTATTGTTCGCATAAGGCGGGTAGTGTAAATCACATGGCCGCTAGTCTTCGTTTTTAGGTCTGCATTAGTAGAAAAAACGACTATTGGTATAAATAATAAATCCGGATGGTCATTTAGCACTAACTTAAGCGCCTTGATATGCCCCTGGTTCTGCCGGACCGGGTTGTAGAATTTTTCTTTACGCTTGTAAATGACTTGGGTCCAGTAACGACTGTCATCATCCCCGAAGATCCAACCGCTATAATTCTTGGTTTCAATAACAAAGATGCCGTTATTTGAGACAATTACATGATCGATTTGGCTAGTTCCAGCTTCAGTTTCAATCATGACATTGTTGATTACCTTATAGCGATTTAGGTCTAACCCCTTGATCACAAAGGCAATGATCTTTTCCCCGATATACCCTTTAATCTGAGGACGAAAGAGACGATAGACCGCTAGAATCAGAAGAATAGTCCAAATATACCAAGTGGAAAGAAAAAACTTAAGGTAATAGTTTAACACTTACATCACCACCTACAGTATTATTCTCTATCTTTCCAACCTTTTCCTTCATTAACTTGTTACTGCTAGCCCATAATGGCCTGAAATAGACGTCGTTAATTGTCCAC
>DAIOXA010000107.1:0-6408 GCA_036758185.1 Bacillota bacterium | reverse complement strand
GGATATCAAGCCCCACAACGTCTTAATTTCTAAGGATGGCCGGATAAAGGTTACTGACTTTGGCATTGCCCGGGCGGTATCCTCCACAACCCAGACCTTCTCACCCAATTCTATCATGGGTTCGGTGCACTATTTCTCTCCAGAACAGGCCAAGGGCAAATTGGCCACCGAGCAATCCGACCTCTATGCTCTGGGGATTGTCTTTTATGAAATGTTGACCAACAAGCTTCCCTTCGACGGAGAAAGCCCCATCAGCATCGCCTTAAAACATCTGCAGCAGACGATAACGCCTGCCTCGGAGTACAATTTTAATGTCACGCCCAATCTCCAGGGGATACTGGATAAGATGTTAGAAAAAGACCGTTCTCTACGCTTCCAAAATGTCACCGAATTATTGGCGGCGCTGAGGACGTGGAATGTCAAGGATGGCGGAGAAGAGAAGCCAGAAAATGAAGATGAGCCAGATCATGAAGAGCAGCTTACCCAAGTATATACACCCGTCAACGGGGAAAAGAAAAAGTTACAGAAGTGGCAGCGCTTAGCCATCAAGTGGGGGATTATCTTGGTGACCTTGGCCGGGGCTATCTACCTGGGCTTTTTAGGGGTTCAGGCCCTGAGAAATGCCTTGCGGGTCGACGAAGTCCAGATTCCCCCGGTGGCAGAGATGTCCCTAGAAGCCGCCATTGCCGAACTGGCGGCTACGGGTCTCAAGAATTACCAGGTGGTGGGGCATGTCCATCACGAGACAATTCCCGAAAACCACGTCGTCAATCAAAAACCCGGGGCAGGGCAAATCGTCAAGGAAAACCGGGTTATAGAGCTGACCATCAGCAAAGGTCCCGACTTGGTTGAGGTTCCCAATGTTGTGGGCTGGGAAATTCGGCAAGCAGAAAGCAAACTGGAATCCCAGGGCCTGGAATCCGATGTGGAGTACGAATTCAGCGAGCAGTACGAGTACGGCGCCGTCATGCGCCAGGATCCCGCTTCGGGGAAGATTCCCCGCAATGATGTGGTCACCCTGGTGGTTAGTCAAGGGGCGCGGCCAATAACTATGGAAAATCTCACAGGAAAGACCCTGGATAATGCCCTGGAGATAATCGCCCAGCTCTTGCTGGATAGCCGGGTTCTGCGCTGGGAGCCCTCCCAAGGTAGTTCTCCCGGCGGCATTGTGACCAGCCAAATTCCCGAGGCCAATTCTCCTGTCCAACCTGGGGATTCAGTGGACTTGTGGCTGAGGCCGTACAACAGGATTACCAAGAATGTAATAATTGAAAAGTTGAATCCCGGCGACCAGGTCCGCATCGAAGTGACCGACATTACCGGCGGGACTGATGTAGCTTTTGACAATTATGTCTGGGAAGAGAGCTTTACCCATACCGTTACAGGCTGGGAAAGAGGAACCATTGTCGTCTACATCAATGGAGCGAAAAAGGATAAGTTTTCGTTCTAGTACAGGTGATTATATGAATGTTGTTCAAGGAGTAATTCTCAGCGTCGTGGCGGGGTTCTATTTTGTCGAAGTGGAAGATAGGACTTACCTCTGCCGGGGGCGAGGAAAATTGCGGCAAGGGGGCGTCACTCCCCAGGCAGGAGATTATGTGGAAATCAGTGTCGGGGCAGGGCTAGAAGGCACAGTAGAACGCATCCTTCCCCGGCGCAATTAACTGCGCCGCCCGGCGGTGGCCTATGTTGACGCAGTGCTCATCGTCATTGCCCCCCAGGACCCTCAGCCCGACCTGGTCATGGTGGATAAACTCTTGGCGGCGTTAGCCCTCCAGGACATCCAGGGTATTATTTGTGTTAACAAATCAGACTTGGACGCCAACCGCGCCGGGGAATTAGCCCAGATTTATGGCGCAATTGGTTATGCCACAGTAATTTGCTCAGCCCAGACCGGGGAGGGACTTGAGATCCTCAGCCAGCAAGTTGCGGGCAGGACGGTGGTGCTGGCCGGGCAGTCGGGAGTGGGCAAGAGCAAGATTACAGAAGCCTTGGCGGTGGTCGAGCTGGATATTCCCCTCCAGGTGGGCGAGATCAGCGCAAAAATCGGCCGGGGCAGGCATACCACCCGCCAAGTGTCGCTGTTAGCCTTGGCCTGCGGAGGCAAACTGGCCGATACCCCTGGATTTGGCGTCCTGGAATTAGATGTTGAGAGCTGGGACTTGCATCGCACCTATCCGGAATTTGTGCGCCTTGCCCAGGACTGTCAGTTTTCTCCCTGCCTACCCATCCACGAGCCGGTGTGCGCTGTTAAAGATCATTTGGCGCGAGGGGAAATTAATCCCCAGCGCTATGAGAATTACCTTAAAATTTACCATGAGCTAAAGGAAAAGGAGGCCAACCGCTATTAAGCCAATTGTTTCTGCTTCTATTCTGGCTGCCGACCCCATGAACATGGGCCGGGACGTCGCCAATATTATGTCTGCCGGGGCCGATTGGCTGCATGTCGATGTTATGGACGGCATGTATGTGCCCAACATTACCTTTGGCCCCAACCTGGTGAGGGGGTTGCGCCAAGCCACCAGGTCGACGCTGGATGTGCACTTGATGATCGAACAGCCGGATCGCTATATCCAGGCCTTTGCCCAGGCCGGGGCCGACTTCTTGACGGTTCACCCCGAGGCATGCACCCATCTCCATCGTGTGCTGGCGGCAATCCGGGAGGCCGGGTGCAAGGCCGGAGTGGCCCTCAACCCCGCCACTTCTCTTGGGCTGTTGGACTATGTTTGGGAGCAACTGGACCTGGTCTTGTTGATGTCGGTGAATCCCGGTTTTGGCGGGCAGAAGTTTATTGCTTCCACTTTGGACAAATTGGGGCAAGTGGCACGCCGCCGTGGGCAAGTTGAGCAACCACTCCTCTTGTCCGTCGACGGGGGCGTCAACGCCAATAATGCCCGCGACCTTGTCGGGGCTGGAGCAGATGTCCTGGTAGCTGGCAGCGCACTTTTTAATAGTGATGACCCCGCCGGGGTTATTGGAGAAATGCACAAGGCCGCACAATAGGGGTGCGGCCTTTTTCTGGAGGGAGAAATTCATGATTACTTTTGTTCTCAACAGTCCTGGCATAGACCTTGGACTCTTGCGCAAATTGTCTCGAGACTCAGTGCTGGTTGGCGTCGACGGCGGACTAAATACAGTAATGGCTGCCGGCATGACTCCCCATTGGGCTGTGGGGGATTTTGACTCGGTGGACTCTCAACTTTTCCTCCAGCTACCCAAGGAGACTAAGGTGCTGAGGGCGCCGGTGCAAAAGGACTTTACAGATTTTGAGCTGGCCCTGAGGCTGGTCAAGATCCATCGGTCTCGCCGCATTAATGTCTTGGGCCTTGGGGGAGGAGAGCGCTTCGACCATCAACTGGTCAACTCCCTGGCTCTGTGGGAGATGGCTGAGAGGGGCTGCCAAGTTCAGGCCTGGAGCGGGCGCCAAAAATTTACCTTCACCGGGTCCTCTCATGTGCTCTGCAGTAGCCAGGGGAAGATGTTTTCTGTTTTTGCCCTGAGGCAGCCTGTGATTGTCAGCCTGCGGGGGGCCAAGTATTCCGGAGTAGGATTGAGGGTGCTGCCGGGAAGCGGGCTGGGTCTAGGCAATGAAATTGTCGGCAATCGGGCGGTGCTGGGGATTCGCGGTGGGGTCGTATGTCTCTGTCAGTGGTAGTGCACATTCTTTGGGCAATTGCATAGTATGGAACATAAGGGGGGAGGCATATGTTCAAAACCAGGTTTTCCATGGGGGGAAGCCATCCCCTGCCCCGCAAGGTGGCTGGGGTGGTTGTGGCGGGCATCGCCCTGCTGGTAGAAACCCTTCCCCTGGCGGTTTGGTGGTGCCTTTTGGGCCTAGGTCTATTGCTAATCGGTTGGAAACTATTTACCGGATGAGGGAGGTAGGTTAATGAAGATCCGTGCTATCAAGCTTCACCCTGTTGTATCCGCGTTTGTCCGTACATTTTTTAAAAAGGCAATTCTAAAATAAAAAAGCGCCCAGGCGCTTTTCCTTATATAACTGGCTGGATCTTGCCGGATTTAAGACAACGGGTACAGACACTTACCCTTTTTACCTTCCCATCGATGTTGGCCTTGACTCGCTGCAAGTTGGGGGCCCAAGTCCTCTTGGTGCGGATATGAGAGTGGCTGACCTGAAAACCAGATCTGACACTTTTGGCACAGATAACACATTGCTTTGCCATGATTCCACCTCCTTGTGACAGCCTCCATTCTAACATATGGAGTAGATATTGACAAGTCGAGAATAGTCGACTTTTTTTTTTGGCAATTATGTAGTAAAATTAAGGAGTACTGTGCAAAGGAGGGATTTAGTTTGCTAATTAAGACAGGCTTGGGGAATATCAATATATCCAGTGATGTCATCGCTACCATTGCCGGAGTTGCCGCCGTGGAATGCTATGGCCTGGTGGGCATGGCTTCGCGCAAACAACTAAAGGACGGTTTGGTAGAACTGTTTGGTAGGGATAACCTCAGCCGGGGCGTCGAGGTCAGTGAATCCCACGGCGAGTTAATTATTGACCTTTATATTATCGTGGGCTATGGCACCCGCATTGATGAGGTTGCCAACAATGTCATCTCAACTGTCAAGTATTCCGTTGAAAAGTACACCGGTCTCAAAGTGGGCGTCATCAATGTCAATGTGCAGGGAGTACGGGTTATCAACGGCAAGTAGAGGAGGAACATATCTTGAAATTTTCTGCTTTAGATGTTGAACAACTTAGGGGTATGTTGATGGCCGGCGCTGCATCCCTGGCACTTCACAAAGAGGAAGTCAATAGTCTAAACGTCTTTCCCGTTCCCGATGGGGATACAGGTACCAATATGAACCTCACGGTAGAATCGGCCATGCGCGAAATATCCAAGCCCAGTGTCACCACTGTTAAAGATCTTACCGATGCCTTGGCCATGGGTTCGCTGATGGGGGCAAGGGGCAATTCCGGGGTCATCTTGTCCCAGATCTTTCGAGGTCTTGCCAAGGGGCTTTCGGCCTCGGAGAAGGTTACACCCGCTGACTTTGCCTATGCCCTACAAATAGGTGCAGAAACTGCGTATAAGGCTGTGATTAAGCCGGTGGAGGGGACAATCCTCACGGTGGCCAAGAACTCTGCCCGGGCAGCCACCAAACCCGGGCGCAACACGGATCTCAACGCCCTGATGGCCAAGGTCTTGGAGGAGGCTCAGGCCACCCTGGAAAGGACCCCAGAAATGTTACCGGTGCTTAAAACTGCCGGCGTGGTTGATGCCGGGGGTAAGGGGCTCTGTTATATCTTTGCAGGCTGGTTGGATTTTTTAGATGGAAGAGCTTCCCTGTCTACCCAGGACATTGTAAGCCTTCAGCCTAAAGAACAAGGATCTGTTGAGGCGACGGATTTGGAGTATTGCTATTGCACTGAATTTATCGTTACCGGAAATGACCTCAGCGAAGAGTTGTTCTGCACACAGTTGGAGAAGCATGGCGAGTCCCTGTTGGTGGTTGGCGCCAGCGGTCTTATCAAAGTTCATATTCATACAAATAATCCAGGTTTGGTATTGGATTTTGCCCTTACCCAGGGTAAGGAGCTTCAAGATATTAAAATCGACAATATGCGTTATCAACATAACGAAGTCATCGCCCCGCCTGCTCCGGAGATCCCCGACAAATCCAAACTCAACGGCGTCGTCACAGTATCCGTCGGCTCTGGTATGTCGGACATTTTCAAGAGCATGGGCGCTGACTATGTGGTGATGGGCGGTCAGACAATGAATCCCAGTACCGAGGACTTTATCCAGGCAATTAATGAAATCCAGGCCGAAAGAATTATCATCTTGCCTAATAACAGCAATATCTTTATGGCGGCCACCCAGGCTGCAGAAGTAATTGACCGCCCGGTGATGGTGGTTCCCAGCAAGACCATTCCCCAGGGCCTGGCGGCAATGCTCTACTTTTCTCCCGATGAAGAGGATTTTGACGCTTTGACGGCACAAATGGAGGCTGGGTTGGCCGATGTCAAGACAGGGCAGGTTACCTATGCTGTTCGGGATTCTGTTTTTGACGACAAACCTATCACCCAGGGCAATATCCTGGGCATTGCCGATGGAAAGATTGTCGCCGTCGAAGAGGATGTCACCGAGACCACCATCTCCCTGGTGGAACAGATGGTGGATGTCAACTCTGAAATCATTACTATATTTTACGGAGAAGAAGTGCAACGGGAAGAGGCGGAGAAAGTAGCTGAGAACCTAAGTAAAGCCCATCCAGATTGTGAGATTGAGCTCCACTCCGGAGGGCAGCCGCTCTACTTTTATATTATCGCCATTGAATAGACCTGGCTGGCGTCTGGTTTGGGGACAGACCTTGTATGGGGACAGACCTTGTATGGGGACAGACCTTGTATGGGGACAGACCTTGTCTAGTTAAGCCAGCTT
>DAIOXA010000106.1:2142-6501 GCA_036758185.1 Bacillota bacterium | reverse complement strand
TGGACAAAGGGTAAACCTAAGTTGCCGGCAATACTCACCCCGCCGGAGCCGGTGATGGCGATGCTGGCGGCATTGTCGCCAATCTCTTGGGCCAAGTCCTCAAAGATCTCCACCAGAGAGGTGGGGATGTCCGAGTGATGGCGGCGATATTGATCATACACCCATTCTCCGTCTCGCAACACAACCGCCTTTATCGTTGTCGAGCCTATATCCAGGCCGATATTTATAATTGGGTTGTCCATTTGGTCACTCTCCTATTGTGTACAACAGGGTATCGGCTGATGTATATATGTCAGTATATCAAAGACTCTCAGTCGTTTCTACAGACCAAAATATTACTAGCAGTGCTAAAAAGCATGCCAATCTCCCTCGGAAAAATATCACAAGACGTAAATATGGCAAAAACGGCGACTGGCATACCAGTCACCGTTTCTAGTACTTGATTTAGGGGCCATGGCCGGATGCTACTGACTATCTTTCCGCCCCTAGGAGAATTGCGTGTATTTCAGACATTGTAGCACTAAATTCACTATTGTCCCTTTGAACTTTTTTCGAAATACCTCTTTCTCCCAAACTCAGGATATTATCAATTTTGGGGGACAACGCCTCTAATGTACTAACAAAACTTAAAATCTCATTGATAAGGTCCGGTGTAAGCTCGTCAGTAGTAATTGCCCAACTCACTCTCCACCACCAGTCATAATACAGTTGATAATAATCGTAGAGGCCTTTTGCCAAACCTGGCTCGCTGTAAAAAGAAAACACGCGAAGGTCAAACCTACCAATTTGGTCAAAATGGATACTGGCATTACTAATCCAATATGCTGCATCAATTCGTTCCTTATAGCTGGAGTCCGGGTCGGTCAATATCCGTAGATTCTTTGAAATTGTCTCTGTGGCAAGTTTATAGTTGACAAACACCTCGTAAGTGAGCTTGTCGTTTTTTCGTTCAAGGCTAATATTGACAATCACTGTAAAAATAAGTAGGAGGACAAGGGCAACAAGCAATAATACTTTAACCTTTTTCATGGATTATTCCCCAAATCATCTCTTAATGCTTCGAGATAGTAGTCAGAATTTCCGCTGTCAAGGGAGTTTTCCTTCCAATTAAGCCAGAACTCTTTAAGGACATTGAATTGCGATTTCTCCAGATCGGTAAGCACCTCTCCCATAGCTGCTTTTAATACAATACCCCTATGGATGTTCAATGCCGAAAGATATGCCTCCTTTACAAGTTTTTGATTATTTGTCATGGCAGTAAGATACTGAAGGCTGGAAAGGTCATGGGCAAACACTAAATTCTGCCCAATATGCAAACTTATATCATCTTTATAAGGTGTCTCAACAGGGAAAAAGAAGGCAGCATCGGATATTGGCTCATAATAGACATTTTCAATTCGGTCGCTATACCTGCGGACTTGGGCTAGGCTATACAGGTTCAAGGCCAGGATGGACAATATAATTAGGCAGGCCAAGTTGAGCAGGACTTTTCTCATGGCCTGTACACCCAGATGGGGTAGTTCTTAACGTTCCTATATGTTGGATATTCGAAACCCACACTAGGGTCTCCAGGGTAAAGTTGTACCATGACTTCATAAGTTAATTCGGTTGTGACTGGATTCTGGATATTCCCCCACTGTCCATAACCTACCAGGCCCAAGCTGTTTATGATTCCATATTCAAAATTTACACCAAACGTTTTCTCATTATTAAGATTATCATCTAAGTAGCCCTTAAGGGATCCCCACCCAAGCTCAACCGTTGGGGTTTTTCCACTAGTTGAAACACGTGTATAAGAAGTAACAACATCTGTACTGACAAACCCAATTGTCGGCAAGTATGCGAATATTGTAAAACCCTGTTCTCCACTTTCTTGCGGACTTAGTAATGTGCAATAAGTATATGTTGTCTCATGGAGGGTTAGCTTAAGATTATTAACCCCTGCAACGCTAACCCATCCGTAATCTTTCTCAACATTTCCGGATTCATCTTCTGTAGTTGATATCAATAAAACATACCCTTCTGAGTATGACCTAAGTAAGGGTTCGATTGTATAACTTTCCCTATGAACATTTTCAAAGGACTCGAAAGCCTGCTCCACTTTTGCAGCTACCGGAAAACTGTTACCGAAAAAAATTAGTAACGCCAAGCAACATGCTAGTTTCTGTCTCACCGGGGTTCCCTCCTATTCAATTTTAAAATTATGTTACCAATACAGGAATGATTTGTCAAGTAATAATAGCATAAATACGCGCATTCCGAAGTTTCCATATTCTTTTGTTCTTACCCCCGTAAAGTTTCGTTCCTTAACACCTGACAAATTCCCTTTGACAAGTTTACAGATGGGAGCATTTGTAGTACAGTATTTTGTGCCGCGACAACGGGGACGCTGCGGCAACGGGGACGCGTACTCCTGTCGCAGAAGCGAGGCGTCAGGACAGCACTCGATTGATGCCAGGACGTTGAATTATGTCGTTGGGCAGGATGCGACAAGCGTACGCGTCCCCGTTGTCGCGGCCTCTAATCGAAAAAGGAAAGACTTGGTGAAATACTTATGACTACTACCCAGGAGAAGATCAGAAATATAGCAATCATCGCCCATGTCGACCATGGCAAGACCACCCTGGTAGATGGACTGCTTCGCCAAGCTGGCATATTCCGCGCCAATGAAAAGGTGGCAGAGCGGGTGATGGACTCCAATGATCTGGAACGGGAGCGGGGCATTACCATCCTCTCCAAGAATACCGCCGTTACTTACGGCGACACCAAAATCAACATTGTGGACACCCCAGGCCACGCCGACTTTGGCGGCGAGGTGGAGCGGGTGCTGCGCATGGTGGATGGAGCCCTCCTCCTGGTGGACGCCTTTGAAGGACCCATGGCCCAGACCAAGTTCGTCTTGCGCAAGGCCCTGGAGCGGGATTTACGCATCATTGTCGTCATCAACAAGATCGACCGCTCCGATGCCCGTCCCAATGATGTCCTCAACGAAATCTTTGACCTCTTTGGGGAGTTAGATGCCGCCGACTGGCAACTGGACTTTCCCGTCATCTATACCATTGCCAGGGAAGGCCTGGCTACCCTGGATCCGCAAGTACCTGGACGTGGACTGCAGCCCCTCCTGGATATGATCATCCAGGAAGTTCCTGCCCCCACCGCCAACACCGACGCCTTCCTGCAGCTGCAGATCAACACCCTGGATTATGACGACTATGTCGGTAAAATCGCCATCGGCCGCATTCAAAACGGCATTATTAACGCTGGGCAACAAGTGGCCTTGTGCCAACAGAATGGCGATGTGCAAACTATTAAGATTGGCAAGCTGTGGACCTATGACGGCCTCAAGCGGGTGGAGGCTGATCAGGCGGTGGCCGGGGACATCGTCGCCATTGCCGGACTGGGCGACATCAATATCGGCGAGACCGTCAGCGACCCCGTCAACCCCATGCCCCTGCCCCTCCTCAGCATCGACGAACCCACCATGACCATGACCTTCCTGGTCAACGACAGCCCCCTGGCGGGAGGAGAGGGAAAGTTCATCACCTCCCGTCAGCTCCGCTCCCGCCTGTGGAAGGAAGCGGAAACCAATGTCAGCCTAAGGGTTGAGGAAACTGACTCCGCCGATGCCTTCCAGGTCTCTGGCCGGGGCGAGCTGCACTTGGGAATCCTGGTGGAGACGCTGCGCCGGGAGGGTTATGAATTACAGATCTCCAAGCCTAAAGCAATCCTCAAGGAAGTTGCCGGCGAGGTCCATGAACCTTACGAACGTCTCTTCCTCAACCTGCCCCAGGCATTTTCGGGGAGGATTATCGAAATACTGGGTCCGCGCCGGGCAGAAATGTTGAGCATGCAGCCTGTCGGCAGTGACCATGTCAAACTGGAATTCATCATCCCCGCCCGGGGCCTCATTGGCTTTCGCTCAGAATTGCTCACCGAGACCAAGGGCGAGGGCATCATGCATCACCTCTTTGAGCACTATGGCCCCTGGAAGGGAGAGATTCCCAGCCGCCGCCGAGGAGTCCTGGTGGCCTGGGAGCAGGGAGAGGCCACGGCCTACGGCCTCAACAGTGTCGAAGCCCGAGGCACTCTCTTCATCAGCCCAGGGGAAAGGGTCTATGCCGGCATGATCGTCGGCGAGAACTCCCGGGAGGGGGATATCGATGCCAATGTCTGCAAGAAAAAGCATCTGACCAACTTCCGCGCCGTCGGCGCCGAAGATGCCATCCGCTTGACCCCACCCACCCTCCTCACCCTGGAACAGGCTATGGTCTACATCGACGATGATGAATTGGTAGAAGTAACCCCGCAATCAATCCGCCTGCGCAAAAAGGTCCTGAACCGCAATCAGCGGCGGCGA
This sequence comes from Bacillota bacterium, assembly GCA_036758185.1. GTDB lineage: Bacteria > Bacillota > Proteinivoracia > UBA4975 > UBA4975 > DAIOXA01. The sequence continues at coordinate 2,144 of DAIOXA010000106.1, read as the reverse complement.
AT
>DAIOXA010000106.1:0-2132 GCA_036758185.1 Bacillota bacterium | reverse complement strand
CCTCTAATTCATGCAAATCCCCCCGGGAACTTTAGCTCTCTTCAAGCCGCCTTTTCTTGTTGCGTTCCGTCATAGCCACCAAGATAATTCCCAGTTCATACAGCCCCAGCATGGGAATGCCCATCAGTACTTGAGAAACCACATCCGGTGGAGTGATGATAGCGGCAATAATCAGGATGACAATTAGGGCATACTTCCTGCTGGCCCGCAAAAACTTCGCAGAAATTAGTCCCAAAGCACCCAGAATCCAGAAGAGCAAGGGCAATTGAAAGACCAGGCCAAAGCCCAGGAGAAAACCCGAAACGAAACCCACATATTCACTTGCGGTATAGTAGGGCATGAGCTGCTGGCTGGCAAAACCGTCAAAGAAGTTTATGGCGAAGGGAAATGCTACCAACCAGGCAAATATCACTCCGGCAGCAAACAATATAAACATCAAAAAGACTGCGGCCAGCAGGACCCTCTTTTCCTTTTTCTTCAGAGCTGGCAACAAAAAGGCGATTATTTGGTAAAAGATCAGGGGGCTGGAAATCGCCAGACCCGCAGTAAAGGCCACCCGAATATAGGCCATCATGGCCTCGGGGGGGCGAATATAGATCAGGGTCATCCCCTGGGTCAAGTACTCCAACATAGGACCGGCATAGACAAAACAGACGATGGTGGCAATGACAAGGATAATGACAATTGCCAGTACTAGCCTGCGCAATTCATTGAGGTGGTCAATTAAGGACATGGGTTTAGCCTTTGCCAAGACGCTCCCCCCGAATTAAGATTGGGCCCGGCAGCCAGGGCAGGGACCAAAAAATAGGTATCGACTCTAATCTTCGGCGCCACCCTTGGCCTCTTTAGTAAAATTCTTGACGGCCTTGGCAGCAGACTTTTTCAATTGCCCAAATCTGCTTGTCCCAAAGACCAGGACAATGATGGCTAGGATAAGCAGGACTTCTGTCCAACCGATGCGGGCAAAACCCACGACCATAATAAATACCTCCCCAGGATTAGTTCTCTGTCCCTTCAGGTTCGTCATCCAAATTGACTTCCATCTGCTCCTTAATATCTTTGGAAGCGTTCTTTAGTTCCCTTATCCCCTTGCCGATGGCGCTGCCAATTTCGGGCAACTTGGAGGGGCCAAAAATCAACAAGACAGCCAATAGTATTAGGGCGAGCTCCATGGCACCGATCTTTCCAAAAAAACCGACGTGCATTCCTTTCACCCCTAGGATTGTAATTTATTTCACTTCTCTGTCCCAATTATACGTCATTGCCGGGTCTGCAGGTATAGGAATTTCTTATTGCCGAGCACCGCAGCAAGAAAAGACTCCACCACAGCGATCCATCCTCCTGATCACGGAATCTCTATTACCAGCTCTTCCCCCTGGACTGTATACTCCGTGCCAAACTGCGCCAGTAGCCCGCCCAGCACTCCCTGCAACCGTTGCAGCTCGGCTCCCTCAGTCACGAAGGGCTGGCTATCCCCTAAGATGACCGGCGTCAGGCGCAGCTCTTCTACACCCTCTGCCCCTATCCGGGCCTTAAGGATGTAGGTCTCATCGGTGATCCCCATATCAAAGGGGTAGAAGAGGAAATTGCCCAGGCTGTAGACAATGGGCTTATCCCGATAAAATTCAATGCCCTGGGGGGCGTGGGGATGGTGGCCCAGTACCAAGTCTGCGCCATTGTCCACCAAGAGGCGGCCAACTTCCCTTTGCTCCGCGGTTACTCCATGGGTGTATTCATTGCCCCAGTGCATCGAGACGATGACGATATCTGCCTGCTCCCGAATGCGGGCCACATCGGCCAGCATCGCCTCCTGGTCCCGGTAGAATACCGTCCCCGGCTGGCCGGTGCTGGCGGCCCAAGCGGCATATTGCCAATATGGGGCGGGGAGGGTGTACGCCAGGAAACCCACGGCTAGGCCGTTGACCTCCAGCATAGTACCTTGCCGGGCCTCCCCTTCATTTGGCCCAGCACCGGCGTGGGCAATTCCCATTTCTTCCAATGTAGAGATGGTATCCACTAGGCCCTCAGGGCCATAGTCCAGGACATGGTTATTGGCCAGAGAGACCAGGTTAAATCCCCCCAACCTCAAGACTTCGGCGGTATAGGGCGGGGCCCGGAACACGTACTTCTTG
>DAIOXA010000105.1:0-6508 GCA_036758185.1 Bacillota bacterium | reverse complement strand
CCCCATCGTCCATGGGATTATAGCTATTTTATAGATTTCTTGGCATCTCCCGAAAGCCTTGAAGCATGGCGAGCCCTCTATCAAATTGAACAAGAATCAGTAAAAATGCGTTTTTTGGGCTGGTATACCCAGGTGGTGCAGACATAGCCTGAACTGATCATGAAGTAGCCAACAAAAAATTACCTCCGGGCGAATCCCCGGAGGTCTTCTTATCTCATAATAAGGCGGCCTTAGTCCCAGTTGCTCCGGACCAGGCCGCCTGTATTCGGGTTTAAGTGTCAGATCCAAGATCTGTGCTGGGCGAAGCGAGGGTTTCAATCATGGCCTCGGTGGGAGAAGTGAACACCTTTACCTTGCCATCCGTACTTAGTTGCTCATCAGATAACAAGCTGTTAGCAACGCTGGCACTGACATGCTCGCGGGTGATCAACAGGACTATTTCCTTCTCCGGCTGCAATTCAATATTAATAATAGGTAGTAGCACCTTCTCATGCTCATGGGTGCCCCTTCCGCGCATTATTGTAGCTCCTCTGGCGCCAGCCTGCCGAGCAACATCCACTACTTTTTCAGAAAATCCCCTGTCGACAACTGCAAAGATACAGATGTGTTGTATGTCTCTTTCTTCTAGCAGATGTGGACCCTTAACCACTTTCTTCTCAATCTCAGGATATTCAACTTTTTTGGCTTTAAAAACTGTGCCCAGGAGATTGATGGAAAGAACGGGGGCCATAGCAATCAATGCAATAACGCCGAAGCCGTCTACCAGAACATTAGCAGTGGGTATAGCCGAAGCTGCTCCCTGAGCGAAGGCAAGGACAAATGTTGCCGACATAGGGCCAGAGGCAACCCCACCAGCATCATAGGCAATCCCCACAAAAACTGGGGCGGATCTAAAGGAAAGCAATATTGCAATGATGAATCCAGGTATAATAAAGTACCACAGCTTGACTTCAGGGATGACAATCCTCACCATGGAAAGGGCAATTGCGATACCCACGGCTACGGATAGTGTCATTCGAATCAACTTGACAGGTATGGCACCGCTGGTAACTTCTTCAACTTGCTCCCCCAATACATGCACGGCAGGTTCCACGAGAACCACAATGAGACCCATTAAGAAGCCTATCCCTACTAAAATCCAGGGACTCATAGCAGCTAGCTCAATACCAAGAATTCGGCCCATGTCCATAAATCCAAACTCTACAGCCGTGAGGAAAAGCGTCAGCCCTAGCAAGGTAAAAAGAAGTCCCTTTACGACCCGTATCAATTCATCCTTGGGCGCCTTAAATTTAGCGAAATTATAGATAAAGAATAGCACTGCTATTGGTGCTAATGCCACCACAGACTTAAGGAAAATGTCTGGAAAATGGTCAATTATGGGTCCTAAAATTCCTTGAGTTGGTGCCCATAGTTCGACAGCTCCTTGAATATTTTTCTGGCCAGAGAGGATGGACATAAGCATCACGCCCAGTATTGGACCGGTGCTCATAATGCCTACAAGGCCAAAGGAGTTCTCTTCCGAATTTGTGCCACCCTTGACTTTGGACAGTCCTAGGGATATTGCCAACACAAAGGGGGTGGTAAGGGCACCAGTAGTTGCACCCGATGCATCAAAGGAAATCGCCAGGAATTCCTCAGAAACGAATATGGCTAAGGCAATAATAACCGCATAGACTACTGCCATAAAGACATTTAATGGTTTACCCCGCAATATCCTGAAAACACCCAGGGCTATCATCACGCCCACCCCGATGGATATTACGTATACAATGAGCATTGCGCTCATAGTCCCCCCCGAGGCTGTTTCAACCTGATCACCCAAGACAAGTAAATCGGGCTCAGCAATGGTAATTATAAAGCCCAAGAGGAAACTAAGCATACCAATTTTATAGATTGACCTTGAAGTGGCTATTTCCTGAGACATGTACTCGCCAATTGGATTCATGGCCAAATCTACGCCCCACAAAAAAATAGCCAACCCAATTAAGAGCGTGACGCTGCCGATGAGAAAACGCACGATGACATCTGATTGTACATCTACTATTGTAAAGCAGAGGACCAGCACCAAGAACACGACGGGCAACAGGGTTCGCCCGACTTCTTTGATTTTTTCAAGGATTAAGCTCATGACACAACCTCCTCGCCCTCTTCTGACCTGCTTTCATAAAGACCGGTAGCTTGGGTCACAGGAAGAGTAAAGAGGATGCCGTTGCCAGGTTTTCCAAGCTCGAGATCGGTAAATATCCTTTCCTCAATAGAAGCAGCCTTCTCCTTTGTCGAGACAACCAACACGATATCCTTTTGAGGCTCTATAACTAATGGGTAGTAAAAATCCATGGGAACACCAGCTCCCCGTCCGCGAACCAAGGTCCCTCCCTTGGCCCCTCCAGCCCTAGCTGCTTTAATGCAGGCCTTGCTCCGACCCTTATCGACAATGGTCATTATGCAATAATGGGAAGGATTTAATTCCTTGTGCGTACTACTTGGGTCCTGGTCGGAAGAATCCAAATGCCATTGCTGGAAAGGTATTGAGAAGGCAATACCTTTGTTTCTTTTAGAGAGCATAAACTCCTTTTTGAGCATTGTATGTAGCTGTTCACTTACCCCGGTGGATGACGAAATCATGAGAATTTCTTTGTGTACTTCAGTAAGGCCAAGGGCTTCCAGCAGCTTAGATTGTACTGTCCCTTCGCCTAAAAAGATTGTTCCTCCCGTTGCGCCATGTTCTTGCGCCTTGTGTAATATGGCATTAGCCTTGCCTCGGTTTACGATAACGAATAACAATGAGTCTATATCTATCACTCCTCCGCTTGAATTTTGCCATAGTTTTATATAGTGCCTAGCGAAATTGATTGATAGCATTATTTCCAATCATATCCTTACAATTGGATGCCTTATTACTGTTCTTAGTTTGTCAGGCGCAACCTTGCGCGGGTCGCCCCAAGTAGATCTCATGGTGCTGGCGCAGACCGGACATCTCTGCTCGGTACCCATAATCGTCAATGAACTGTTCCAAGACACCCACTGTTGACGGCTCATCGTCATAGGGTCCGATGTGCATTACATGGGCGCATAAACCTGACGTATCTTTTTTTCGCCAAGCTAGACTTGGCGGTCGCCAAAACCTGGGCGGTGACGAACTCCGGCTGGCGAATCATCATCACCCAGCTAAATTCGCCCTTCCTGCCAGCAACACTGCCATCGAAATACCCATCCGCGAACCACCACAGTCCCTCCAGGGGGGGACAACATAGTCCTGGAGCTGTTGGCCATTTTTCCTGCTCACCTTGATAGAATAGGACAAACCATACAGCACTTCCACCGCCGCCTTATACAGTGGGGAAGTGTTGGGATCGCCCTTACCATCCACCTTGATAAAGCGCATTGTGGGCACACTGACGATGCCAGGTATAGTCTTGGGCACATACAGGTCATTATATTCCTTCTTGAAATCATAGGCCGCCATATTATCAGCCCTTTCCATATTACTGTAGCCCTTCACTTATTCTGTTAACAGGAGTGTTTTCCCTCTAAAATTGTGCGTCCCATATGCCCCTTTTTATTTCAAGGCTTTGTCTTAATAAATACCTGTAACTATGTTATTATACAAAAGACGAAGGCAATATTTAGACATGATTTCTCTTTCAGTCTTTAGGTTGGTGATGCCATACGACTATCCAACATTTTTCCTCAATTTCCGTAACAAAGGAGTGCAATCATGCTTCAGTTAAAAAACATTGTAAAGCAATATGTAATGGGCAATACTGTGGTGAACGCCCTAAGGGGAATTAACCTGCGCTTTCGCAAAAGCGAGTTTGTCGCCGTTCTTGGCCCCTCAGGATGCGGTAAAACCACACTATTGAATATCATTGGCGGACTTGACCGATATACCCAGGGCGACCTCTTAGTCAATGGTGTCTCGACAAAGGAATACAAAGATGGTGACTGGGACACTTACCGCAACAACTCCATCGGCTTTGTCTTTCAGAACTATAATTTGATTCTCCACCAATCAGTGTTAGCCAACGTGGAACTGGCCATGACGCTGGCAGGCATATCTAAAGCTGAGCGCCGCAAGCGAGCAACTGAAGCGCTAATAAAAGTGGGCCTTGAGGACCAGCTCTACAAAAAGCCCAACCAAATGTCCGGTGGGCAGATGCAGCGGGTAGCTATTGCCCGGGCCCTGGTAAATAACCCTGATATTATCCTGGCAGACGAACCTTCCGGTGCCCTGGATTCCGAAACAAGTAAACAAATTATGGACATCCTCCAGGAAATTGCCAAAGAACGCCTCATCATCATGGTAACCCACAACTCCAGCTTAGCCAACACCTATGCCACAAGGATAATCCGACTGCTGGACGGCAAGATCTTGGATGACAGTGATCCCGTTCAGGAAGAAGAACAAATAGAACAAGTAAAGGGCACCAAGAGAAAGAAAAAGGTCTCTATGTCTTTCTTGACAGCCCTGTCCCTGAGCTTAAACAACCTGATGACTAAAAAAGCCCGCACTCTCTTAACTTCCTTTGCTGGCAGCATCGGCATTATCGGCATTGCCCTCATCCTGTCCCTTTCTAGCGGGATGCAGGCTTACATCAACAGGATGCAAGAGGATACCCTTTCCACTTACCCAATCGAAATAACTAGCCAGTCTATGGATATGGGTGGCATGATGGCAGCCATGATGCAGGCTGGCAGAGACCGGGACCAGCACGAAAATGACAAAGTATACGCCAACAATATTACTACTAATATGATGAAATCCTTATCGGCACAGATGACAAAGAATGATCTCAGGCAGTTCAGAATGTACTTAAAAAGTGAGGCTGGTAAAGATATTTCCGACCTCACCAACGATATTCAATATACCTACGATCTCGCTCCCCAAATCTACAAAGCCGATACTTCTAAGGAGATTATCAGAATATTTCCCAGTGATGTGTTTACCATGATGACCATGGAAGGTCCATCAATGGGCGTTGGTGGCAGCGGTGTGTCCATGGCGGCCACCAGTGTCTGGACAGAGATGCTGGGAAACCGGGAACTCTTGGAAAAGCAGTATGACGTCTTAGCAGGGACATGGCCCTCGGCTTACAATGAAGTTGTACTGATTACCGATAAGAATAACGAAATTGCCGATATGGTCCTCTACTCCTTGGGTATTTTGGACCAGGCTGAACTCAAGGAGTTGCAGGAAAAACTTCTTCAGGGTGAAAAGCTTGACGACACCGCCACAGAAGTAAGAAGCTTTTCCTATGCAGAACTGCTTGACCAGCAATACAAGTTAGTATTGAACACCGATTACTTTGTTAAAGAAGAGGGCACCTGGACAGACAAGAGGGATACGGAATCCCATATGAAAGCCGTCCTGGAAAATGCCGAGGATATTGTGGTCGTAGGTATCCTCAGACCCAATGAAGAAGTAACAGCGGCGGCCATTAACTCTGCCATCGCCTACACCTCAGACCTTACCAACTACGTTGGCGATAAGATTCTTACCACAGATATAGTCCGGGAGCAAATGGCGGATCCCGGTACCAACATCTTGACAGGCCTGCCCTTTGATGTTGCCGAGTACACTGAGAACCTCACCATGGAAGATGTCCATGAGTTAATGCAGACACTGACGCGAGAAGAACAGGCACAGATGCAGGCCGTCCTCGACAACATGCCTGAGGAACAAATCCTAGCCTTATTTGCCCAACGCATCAGGGATGAAGCAGGAAGAGCAGCGACCTACGAGGATAACTTGGCCCTCTTCGGCGTAGTAGATCTCGATGATCCCAGCACCATCAAAATATATCCCAAGGATTATGATGCTAAAGAAAGTATTGCTGACTATATCGGAGACTATAACAATATGCAGAGAACTGCGGGTAATGAAGAATATGTCATCGACTATTCCGACATGCTGGCCATGATGATGTCTTCTGTCATCTCCATCGTCAACATCATCACTTATGTGCTAATCGCCTTTGTGGCAATCTCCTTGGTGGTGTCCTCCATCATGATCGGCATCATTACCTATATATCCGTCCTGGAACGCACAAAGGAAATTGGCATTCTGCGCAGCATCGGCGCCTCCAAACGCGACATTTCCCGGGTGTTTAACGCCGAAACTATCATTGTAGGGTTTGTGGCGGGGTCGCTGGGGATCCTCATTACCTTAGCATTAAATATCCCCATTAACTTGATCATCAAGTCCCTTACCGGCATCTCGGGAATTGCTTCCCTGCCCGTCTACGGAATAATAGGCTTGCTATTGATCAGCATCACTCTGACCCTCATCGCCGGCCTCTTTCCCGCCACAGTTGCGGCCAAGAAAGACCCCGTCGAAGCCCTACGCACCGAGTAAGCATTCCTCTGGGTAATCGGTCTCTTCCCCTATAGACAATTCCCCCGCCCCAGATATTCGGGGCGGGGGTGTACATTCTGCCCTTCATAGCAACGTATGGTAAGCGTCAAATACTCCCCACCTAGACACTAGCTCCTTCCTCATGGGACAATT
>DAIOXA010000104.1:6291-6521 GCA_036758185.1 Bacillota bacterium | reverse complement strand
CCCACCCCACCCCCGCGCAAGATGACGGACATCACTTGGTGGCTGGTGCTGGCGGCAATAGCAATCTGGCCGGTGGACATTGCCATGCGCCGTCTCGGTGGCCTGCCCCCCCGGAAGAAGCGGAGCAAATCTACACCTAGCATTGGGGAAAAGCAAGAAAAGGGCGACGAGACCATGGAGCGGCTGCTGGCCGCCAAGCGCAAAAGAAGATAACGCGAAACCAGGGACGG
>DAIOXA010000104.1:0-6222 GCA_036758185.1 Bacillota bacterium | reverse complement strand
CAGGTCCCGTCCCTGGTTCCGCGCCTATATTATTGTTTTCTGATGTAATATTTCCCTTTCAATCAGTAGTACATGGGTGAGGCGAAAAGGACGGTGATGTTATCTCGATAATGAAATTATTGGTGGGGCGAAAAGGACGGTGATGTAAATTGCTGGATAGTGAAATCATTGACTTGTTCAATGAGCGCTCTAATCAGGCAATCATCGAACTATCAAAAAAATATGGATCAGTATGCAGAAAAGTCGCCAGAAATATTTTGAACAACGATCTTGACGCAGAAGAATGTGTCAACGACGCTTTTTTAGGAGCATGGAATACGATACCGCCTCAAAACCCAAATCCTTTGCTGACATATATTTGCCGCATTGTCCGCAACCTTTCTATCAAAAGATACCATGCGAACACCGCTCTTAAACGAAATAGTTTTTATGATGCTGCCTTGGATGAGCTGGAAGAATGCCTAGCGTCGTCGGCCAATGTAGAGAGTGAATTTGCTGCAAAGGAATTAACGCTGCTACTGGATAGTTTCCTTGACACTTTAGATAGGGGAAATCGCATGCTGTTCGTCCGCCGCTATTGGCATTCAGATTCCATAGCCAATATTGCGGAAAGGTTTCAGATCAGTAGCAACAATGTCACTGTCCGCCTCTTCCGGACTCGGATGAAATTACAAACCTATTTACGAAAGGCAGGTTTTATAACTTGAAACGTGAAAACATTTCACATTCCCTCGGGAATATCAGCACCCGGCATATCCAAGAAGCGGAGGGCTATTCGTTGCATAATCGCAAACGGTTTTCTACCAAAAAAATAGTGGCACTGGTTGCTTCTGTTGCTCTATTTTTTGCTCTTGCTGTACCTGTATTGGCCGCCGTAGATGTGCAAGCAGCGTATGAAATACTGTATGCGGTATCTCCGAAAATTGCACAAGAACTCAAGCCTGTTAGAATGTCCAGCGAAGATAACGGTATTAAGATGGAAGTCATTTCCGCTTATATCAATGGTGATGAAGCCCACATATACATTTCTATGCAAGACATGACCGGCGAACGAATTGATGAAACAACCGACCTATTTGACAGCTATAGTATCAATCGACCTTTTTCCAGTAGCGCAACCTGCCAAAGGATAAGCTATGATAAAGAAACCAATACAGCAACTTTTTTGATTGGCATCACCCAATGGGGGCAAAAAGAAATTGGCGGAGAAAAGGTCACTTTTACAGTTGATAAATTTCTTAGCAACAAGCAGGAATACCATGATAAAATCCCGCAGATTAATTTAGGTACAGTAAACCTCTTTCCCCAGACCCAGAGCAATGTGGATATCAGAGGTTATAGTTTTAGAGGCGATGAAAGGCCGCAATACATTGACTATTTAACAGCAACTTCCCAAGGATCTTTTTCTCCTGTTGACGGTGTCACTGTTACAGGTGTAGGCTTTATTGCTGGAAAGCTTCACATCCAGGCATATTATGACAACATCCTTGAAACCGACAATAATGGTTCTGTCTATTTAGCGAACGCTGCCGGTGACGAAATTAGACGGGAAGCCTCTGTTTCTTTTTGGGATTCAGAGCGGAGCGGAAGCTATGAGGAGTATATTTTTGATGTTACACCAGAAGAAATCAATACCTACGAACTCTACGGTCATTTCTCAACATGCAACTCTTTAACAGGCGGGGATTGGCAAGTAACATTCCCACTGGAATACGAAGATAATTAATAACCTGTAAAGCCCCCTCACTAAAAGCATAAAGTAAAGACTGTACTAAAGGTTTTATCCTTCGGTGCAGTCTTTACATTTTGTGCCCCGCTTGAAGAGGGTCGGGCTCAGTGACCCGGGGGGATTTTTACGTGTTGAAATTCACAATCGGGTTAGAAGCGTCCCCAGCTATAGAATTATCTATCTTTATATGGAAAAGATATGCTATAATACCTCATAATAATGGGGGGTTAATATGAAGAAGATTGCACTGGTCACCGATAGCACAGCCGATTTGTCTCCGCAGTTGCTCAAGGATTGGAACATATATGTTATGCCGCTAAAAATCATCTTCGGCAACCGTCAGTTCATAGACGGGGAACTGACTTCAGAAGACTTTTATCGTCGCTTGGCTGAGGCCGAGACCCTGCCCAAGACTTCACAACCTGCACCCGAGGAGTTTGTCTCCCTGTATGAGAGGATTCTGGAAAAGTATGACGAAATTGTCTCTATCCACATTTCCGCTGGCCTCAGCGGCACCCTCAATGCCGCCCATGTCGCCATGGAAAGGTTTCGGGACCGGATTCACCTGGTGAATTCCCGCTCCATCAGCTTGGGGATTGGTCAATTGGTTCTGGAAGCTGCCCAGGGCATCCGGGAAGGTCTGGGGGCCTCGGCAATTGTCACCAGGATTGGTAAGATGCGGGAGAATATCGAGACCATCTTTACCCTGGACACCTTGGAATACTTACATAAGGGTGGGCGCATCGGCAGGGTCGAAGGTTTCTTGGGTTCCCTTCTCAACATAAAGCCCGTCATTCGGGTCAATGAAGAGGGCGTCTATGTTCCCGTATGTAAGACTCGGAGCCGGGAAAAGGCCCTGGAGGCCATCGTCAAAACCCTGGAGCAAGCGGCCCAGGGGCGTCGGGTCAAGGCCTTGGCTGTGGCCCATGGCCAAGCCCAGAACGCCGCCCAATTGCTCCAGGCCAAGCTAGAGGATATATTTCAGGTCAAGACTTCCCTCTACTCCCAGGTTGGACCAGTCATCGGGGTGCACACCGGCCCCGGCACAGTAGGCGCCTCAGTGGTCTTCGACTAAATCTTTGCTCCGGCTTCCGACCTCCTGCTTCTGAAAATAGAGCGGCCTTGCCGCTCTATTTTCTCGACTGCTTCATATATTTAGATTATAATATTTATAGTTCAAGCTGAGGGAGAGGACATAATTGGGGATAGTAGCAGTCCTTATTTCGATTCTAGTCATCGTAGTTTTTATTCGCAAGGGACTCAATATTGGTCTAGGTATGCTGGCAGGGGCGGCGGCGCTGGCCCTGACGGCGCCCATGTCCCTGGCCTGTGCGGGGGAGGCGGTGCTTACTGCCCTCAAGGACCCCACCACCTGGGACTTGGTGCTGATAATTCTCCTCATTGGCGTCCTGGGCCACGTTCTCCAGGAGAGCGGGGCCTTGGCTCTGATGGTGGACAGCTTGCTTCGCCTCATAGGGGATGCCCGCTGGCTGATGGTGGTAATACCTGGCCTTATCGGCCTCCTCACCGTCCCCGGTGGTGCCATGATGTCGGCACCCATGGTGGCTCAGATGGGGGATCGGGTACAGATTTCTCCAGAGCAAAAGACAGGTATCAACCTTACCTATAGGCACCTTTGGTATATGATCTTTCCCATGGTTTCCAGCATCGTCTTGGCTTCCAGCTTGGCCGGGGTTCGGCCCCTGCAACTAGTAGTGCTAAACTTGCCGGTGGCGGCAGTTGCGGTGCTGGCCTCATGGTTTTTCCTCTTGCGCAAGGTCACCTCGGGGGGAGAGAAGGGACATTGGTGTCTGGCGGACTTTGGATGGTTTTGCTTAAGCATCCTGCCCATTGCCACCGCCTTGATTCTCTTCACTGGTTTTGGTCTATACTTTCCCTTGTCCCTGGCCATTGCTGTTGTGATGGCGCTGATGCTATTGCCTGGGGGAGACGGCAAGTTGCTGCCCCGGCTTTTCTCAACCTTTATCCAGCGGGTCCGGACTATGCTGTGGCCGGGGTTAAAACCTGCGATGATCCTTGTGGTGTTGGGAATAATGGTCTATAAGGAAATGCTCAATGCCAGTAGCTTAGTCACCAGCTTTGCCTTAGGTTTGATGGAGGCAGGGATCCCTCTCTGGCTGCTCCTGCTGGTCTTGCCCTTTTGTGTGGGGCTGGTGTCGGGGGTACACACCGCCACGGTGGGCATTGTCATTCCCATCTTTATGCCTCTACTGACGGAGGATGTTTTCTTCGCCGGTCTTAGTTTGATCTATATCAGCAGTTTATTGGGCTATGTGGTTTCCCCACTGAGCCTCTGCTTGATCCTCACCCGGTAGTTTTTTCAGGCAAAATTCGGGGGTGTGTACAAGTACATTATGCCGGTGGTAGGAGTGACGTTGGCCACCGCCTTGGGAGTAAGTTTGTTAAGGGGTTTATAAGGAGTGTTTGCTGTGAAGGTATTGCTGAGTAGGCTACCGAAAGTAGGCGATCTCCTGGACTCTGCCGACTGGGCAGGACTGCTGGTCCAGTACAGCCGCGCCCAGGTCAAGGGCGCCCTGGAGACGGAGCTGGAGCTGACTCGCCAGGCCATTTGGGCTGGAGGGAAGGAGGTTCCTCATCCCCGGCACTTTCTAGATCGGGTGGCGAGGCGCCTGAAAACCTTGGTGCAGCCAGGGCCGAGGAGGGTGCTGAATGCCACTGGAGTAATTATCCATACAAATTTGGGCAGGGCCCCCCTGTCCCAGCAAGCTGTCGAGGCGGCCAGCGCTGCCGCTGGCTACTGCAATTTAGAGATGGACATGGACAGCGGTGAACGAGGATCCCGCCATGCCCATGTCCAAGAGCTGCTCTGCCGCCTGACGGGGGCCGAGGCCGCCCTGGTCGTCAATAATAATGCCTCCGCTGTGCTATTAGCCCTGGGTGCTGTGGCCCGGGGGCGTGAGGGGATAATCTCCCGGGGACAGCTGGTGGAAATCGGCGGGTGCCCGAGGTGATGGAGCAAAGTGGCGTGCGCTTGGTGGAGGTGGGCGCCACCAACAAGACATATTTGCAGGATTACCGGAGGGCCATTTCTCCAGAGACGGGCGTGATTCTCCGGGTGCACCCCTCCAACTTCCGGGTGGTGGGCTTTACAAATGAGGTGGCCCTGGCGGACTTGGTAGCCCTAGGCAAAGACCATAAATTGCCGGTGCTGGACGACTTGGGTAGCGGAACCCTGGTGGATTTGTCTACCTGGGGCATTGATGAACCCACGGTGCAGGAGAGTGTCCAGGCCGGCGCTGACCTTGTCTGTTTCAGCGGCGACAAGATGCTGGGAGGTCCCCAGTGCGGCATCATTGTTGGAGCAAAAAAGTGGATTGCCCGGCTCGCCAAGCATCCCCTGGTTCGGGCCTTGCGCTGCGACAAGGTGACTTTGGCCGCCCTCAGCGCTACCCTGGGTCTATACATAGAACCTGAGGGCTGGCGCCGGATTCCGGTGCTGGCCATGTTGACGGAACCCCTGACGGGCATTGAGGCTCGGGCCCGGGAATTGGCCGCTGCCCTGGCTTCCCTCCCCATCGACATTGAAGTACATACAGATATATCCCCCGTGGGGGGAGGGGCGCTGCCCCTGCATAAGCTGGAAACCCGGGTGGTACAGGTGCGGTCTTGCCGCCATTCTGCCCAGGAGTTGGCCACATCCTTGCGTCGGGGCAAGACCCCAGTGGTGGTTCGGGTGCGGGATGAGGCTGTGCTCCTGGATGTCCGCACTCTGCTGGCTGAAGACATCCCTGCCCTGGTCTCGGCATTTGTCCAGGCTATTGGGGGTGAGGGCAATTAGCAACATCATCATCGGCACGGCGGGACATGTCGATCATGGCAAGACCACCCTGATCCGCGCCCTTACAGGAATTGAGACCGATCGTCTCCAGCAGGAGCAGCAGCGGGGCATCACAATAGAGTTGGGTTTTGCCTGGTTTGACCTGCCCGACGGACGCCGGGCGGGAATCATCGATGTGCCTGGCCACGAGCGCTTTGTCAAGAACATGCTGGCGGGGGCCGCCGGCATAGACTTGGTGCTGCTGGTGGTGGCTGCCGACGAGGGCGTCATGCCCCAGACCCAGGAGCATTTAGCCATTCTGGAATTGCTGGGGGTACAGACGGGGATCGTCGTCATCACCAAGGTCGACCTGGTGGATGAGGAAATGGCGGAGTTGGTACAGGAGGACATTACCGACGCTCTGGAAGGAACATTTTTGGCCACTGCCCCCCGGGTTCAGGTCTCGGCCCAGACCGGCAGAGGCCTGAAGGAATTGCGCAAGATAATTGTTCAGGTGGCCACAACTGCTTCTCCCCGGCCCCGGCGCGACTTCTCCCGGCTCCCCGTGGACAGGGTCTTTGTCCTCAAGGGCTTCGGCACCGTCATTACCGGCACTCTCCTGGATGGTCCTCTCCGGGAAGGGAACCAGGTACTACTGATGCCGGGAGAGATCCAAGCTCGGGTCCGGCAAGTG
>DAIOXA010000103.1:0-6535 GCA_036758185.1 Bacillota bacterium | reverse complement strand
ACTAGCAAGTATATTATTACCTTTTTATAACCCTTCACTAAGGTAAATTATGGCAAGAAGGGTTGCGATATCTTAGTGTGATATACCCTTAACACCAGGTAGTAAGTAAGTGGCAGAGGTCAACAAGGTAATGTATGTAGCAGAGATAATTCGGGAACTAATAACGGAAACGCAACATGACTAGAGTAGGGCGCCTGCCAGCGATGACAGACGCCTCTTCTGTTATACCAGCAGGTAGTAAACACCAAGGGCCAATAGGCTACCCAGCAGTGAACTGGAGAAGTTAACCATATCATTATTGAAGAACTTTAAACCCCTAATCATCTCTGTGGGCTGGTTGTGATGGTCTGTCAACTCAGTCAGTTTGCCGCAAATGCAGCATCTGTACATGGCTTGCACTGTTGCTCCAAAAACACTGTCCATTATACAGCCTGCCATGCCCCCGGTGGTTGCTGCCAGGAAGAGGACAAACAAGTTGCTTATGTTGGGACTTGTAAGCTGGAGCGCCATGGCCGCCAGGCCAATGAAGGCTGCTCCTGCCAAGGCTGCCGTTGTCCCCAAGGCGCTGACTGCACCGGATACCCCCGGGCTAGAGGGCTTAAAAGTCAGAATGCTGACCGGCGGTTTGCTGCTGAGGACACCGATTTCCGTTGCCCAGGTGTCAGCATTTACTGTAGCAAAGGCAGCGATGTAGCCGATACTGAAGAGTGCTTCTCCGCTAATTTGCCAAGCCAAGGCATATGCCAAACCAATACTGCTGTTGGCCAGGACCTGAAGCCAGTCTCGCTGACCGGTCTTGGCAAAATCCGTTGCAACACTGGACTTGGTATTGTGGTTAATCTTGCTAAGTAGACTGGAGGAGAGGAAGAAGAGAATCATTATTGCCCAGTGGCGCCAGCCGCCCAGGCTAAAAATCAAGGTTCCTATTATTGCTGCGGCATATAGGCCGCTGAGGGACAGGGATTCTTTGCGATAGGCCGCCCAGGCAATGCCAGAACTGAGGGCGAGGCCAAGGGCTGTGGCTAAGGGAAGCTCCATGGTAGACCTCCTTGGGTTAAAGAAGTATGGCGTAGGTGATTAGAGTGACTGCAAAGGGAACGGTGAGGTTGTCCAATCCCCAAGGGGTAAGGGCTTCAACTATTGTGGCGGCAAGGGCCAGCTGAGCTGCTGCTGCCAGGGCCGAGAGGGGGGCCAGGGCAAAGCCTGGCATAATAAGTAATAACAGGGGTACCAGGGCGGCAACAAACATGGTCAAGCTTCCCTCGAGACTTTTCGTTGAACCCAGCAAGGAGAACTTATGCCGGCCCCATTTCGTGCCCACCAAGGCGGCAAAGCCATCCCCATATCCCATGGCCATGATGCCTAAGGCGCCGAGGTAAGGATGGACGCCGACCAGCACTGGACTGTCCTGCCAGGTGAGGAGGACCATGAGCAGCAGGGCAATGGGAAAGTAAACAGTGCCTAAGCTAGCAGGATCCCGGGGCTTTCTCTCCATGGATGAAAACATGCCTGTCCACCAGGAGGCTAGGTTGAGGATGATGAAAATGATGGGGGGGATTATCGCCCAGCGCCAGCTACTAAAGGTAAACATGGCCAGCAGCCACCAGTGGCTGACGCCGATGTGCACAAGTTTGCGACTCTCTTCCTTGGGCAAGCGCAGTACTTTGACCAAGATCTCCGAGGCAATTATCACCCCAAAGACCAGGACAAAGGAAAGGATAAGGGCATAAGTATCGGTCATCTGCAACCCTCCATTTTTTGTGTTCTTTACCATTATAGTGGCAGGGGGACAGGCTTGTCCACCTTAAGATTACCTTTTCCTTTTCTTCATTGACCCTTGATTGAATAAGATTGGTGGGCAGAAGAAAACTAATTTGGATCAAGGAGGAGGATAGTTATGACAAAGAGATTGTCCCTTGGCCTGAGGGAAGAGGAGAGACGGGAAAGTGTCTCCAGGTTGAACCAGGTATTTTGTAGCATATCCCTGTTGCTACCCGCTGCTTTGCAGCTGTACTGGCTAAGCTTGGGGCGCCGACAAGGGGAGCTGTACAAGGATAAGCTTGACCTCTCTTGGCGTCAATTGCAGCACGTTGGGTTGCGCATCATCGCCTTGGGGGGAGAGCCGTCTCTGTCGCCCAGGGAGCAGGAGGAAAAGGAAGAGTTTGGTATAAGTCAGGGCAAATCCTGGGTGGACCTGGTGGGCAGCGATTTTCAGGCCGAGGACCAACTCTGCTCCGATATTCGCCAGCACATGGCGGTTCTGCACCGATGTATGGATTGGTCGAGTTTAGCCTTGCTGGAAAATGTGCTCTGGGAGAGGGAAGATATTATTCGCCAATTGGAGACCATCATGGATGAGCCAGTGTTGGAGCATATTTGGGAAGATGAGGACATGACAATGGAAAGGAAACAGCAGAGAGAGGGGGCCATGCATTAGCAATGTTTTCTCCTGTGCTCTGCTATGCTATAATGTCTTAAGCATAGTTGGGCGGTGTTAAGATGAAATTCATTAGAACAATATATTGGGTCCTCTTTGCCACCGGCTCCCTGTTGCTTGCTGGCGTATATCTACCATACTTGTGGTACTTGGAGCGGTGGGGACGGAACCAGAGGCGGGATGAGATCATTTGGAATTTTGCCCACTGGTGGGGCAGGGTTGTGCTGGGCGCCACCGGCAGCAAGGTCACTGTACGCGGAGCTGAGAATATCCCTTCGGGATCGGTGGTAGTCATGGGCAACCATCAATCGTATTTTGACATTATGCTGGTTCTGGGCTATATAGACAAGCCCTTAGCCTTTATTGCCAAGAAAGAACTGGCCCGGGCCCCCATAGTCGCCCCCTGGGTGCGACAGATGGGGGGGATTTTTCTTGACCGCAAGGATGTGCGGCAGGCAGCTCGGGTCTTTCAACAGGCCGTGGAGAAGGTGAAAGGTGGTTATTCCATGGTCATCTTTCCCGAGGGCACCCGTAGCCGAAGCGCAGAAATGGGCGACTATAAAAAGGGCAGTATGAAACTGCCCCTCAGGGCCGGGGTCCCCATTATCCCGGTGAGCATCGACGGCACATACAAGGTCTTCGAGGGCAACGGTAATCGTATTGGTTCCACTGATATCATCCTGACCATCGCTCCTCCCATAATGCCTCAAGACTATGCCGAAAAGTCAACATCTGCTGTGGCTGAAATGGTTCGGGAACAAGTTGAGGGCGGCCTTAAGGATGGGGCAATAGATGGATAGGTACATTGTCAATGTTGAAGTTGTCGTTTGTAAGGGTAGTCAGTACTTAATAACCCGCCGCAGCTTTGCCGAAGAAGTTGCCCCAGGTATGCTGAGTTTTCCCGGAGGTAAAGTAGAGAGGACCAATTCTGGCAATGATGTTCTTGAACGGACTGCAGCCCGGGAATTATGGGAAGAAACTGGCATTACGGCGGTCAATTATCGGTATGTCACATCAAAGTTGTTTACTACCCCCTCGGGAAAAACAGTGATAGATATCATTTTTGCGGCAGAATACCTTTGCGGAGAGGCCGTGGTGGGAGCACCCGATGAGCTGGATTCGGTATTCTGGATTACTGGAGAGGGATTACTGTCCCTTCCCGACCTGCCTCCCTGGACCCGAGAAGCCTATAAATTGGCCATAGCTAGGGGTAGTGTTTGCTCTTGTCCTTGAAAAATGGTATTTTGTTAAGACAAAGGGGGGGTGCTCTATGACACAACCTAAAGGACCCCAAAGGAAGCTATTGGTGCTGGGGTCCACAGTGGCTGTTATTCTTGTGTTCACCCTTATTGTCTTGTTCGCAGCCCTTTCACCGCCGTCGCCAGAAGGCGTGGTCAGCAATATGTTGGATAGCCTTGCCCGGCAGGATATGGAGGCCTTTGAGCAAGGGGTTTCCCAAGCTATTCGGGAAGATGTGGCTTCTACCCATGGCCTGGACAGTTCCCGCTGGGAAGTACTCTGGACCCAGGGACCCGAATTGTTCAAAAGCTATCGCATCGGCGAAGTCAAAGTATCGGGGGATGAGGCTGAGGTGCGGGTATACTTTGGTCCGGGGCTGATTCAGGAAGAACGGTTTTTCTTGCGCAAGCTGGATGGAGGGTGGCAAGTAATAGATATAATTGAGTGAGGGGCGCGGGCGTCCCTCACTTTTGCATATGTTTTTGGAGAAGGGCGAGGAAGGATTGCAGTCCCCGAGCATCCTCTTGGTCAAAACGTCCCGGCAGGGGGCTGTCGATGTCCAGTACTCCTGACAGTGCTCCAGTGAAGGGCAGGACAATTTCTGAGCTGGACTCAGCGTCACAGGCGATATGCCCAGGAAACTCATGGACATCGGCGACAATTAGTACTTCGCCTCGGGCGGCCGCTGTTCCACACACCCCCTTGCCCAGGGGGATTCTGGTGCAGGCCGGCTTGCCCTGAAAGGGTCCCAGGACCAACTGCCTTTCCCGTTGCAGGTAGAACCCTGCCCAGTTTATGTCAGGCAACTGATCAAAGAGGAGGGCAGCGGCATTGGCCATATTGGCCAGCCAGTTTTTTTCGCCATCCAGCAATGCTGCCAGTAACATGCCAAGCTCCCGGTAAAATTCGTAATTTTCTTCCCTGGTAATTTTGCCAGCTGTGTACATGCTTTCACCTCCTGGGGTCAGTGTACTATTCTCCGACCTGGCATGCAACAGGCTTGACAGGGGAAGTTTATTTGGTACAATTTACATAAGTTAAACCGGGAGGAAACAAATGGCAAAGTATTTTAAGTGGTTCTTGGGCGCTATCCTCAGCGGAAAGGGACAGGTTCTCTTGCTGATATTAATCCTGGCTGCGGGGGTCCTGGTCAGGTTCGGCGTCCGCAGTTCTCAGGGATTGGAATTGGCCCAGCTCACCTTTGCTACCTCGTCTGCTCCTTTTCAGGGCAAGGTGGTGTATAGCGATGTCAGCCAAGACCTCTACCTGGTGCTGGTGGAGGACAAATTGTTTTGGCGGCGAGGAGAGGCGTATTACCTTTTGGCCGAGGCCGTGGTCAACCTATTGCTCCAGGATAACCGTCTTTGGCTCAAGACCGAGACCCAGGTGGCTGAACTCATCGTCAGCGGCGGTTTTCTGGTACCAAACCTCGTAACCGCAAGCCCCGAGAATCAGGGGGTTTCCTTTGCCCAGGCAAGGTTAGTGGGCAAGGGTGTGGAGTACTACTACCTGCGCTCCGGATCCCAGGTGCTGGGTCTTGGCCCTCAAGGGTTGAGGGCTGGATCCTATGAACTTCTAGGCCGACGTAATGCGGCCTTGGTGGAAGGGGACTGGCGCCGGGGGGTAGTGTTCATTCAAGACGATTCCTGGAAGGTGTATACAAATTATGAGGATGTGCAAGAGGTTCCTTCGCCAAGGGGCAAGCTGCGAGAAGTTGTCCTTTCTCCTGACTCTTCCCACATAGTGTATGCCATTCAGGTGGACAAGCGAACTGAAATCTGGCATGCTCAAGCCTGCGGGGCAGGGGCAGAGCTGGTCTATGAGTGGGAGATGGAGTTCAGCGATATTGAGGCTATGTGGACCCCAGACCAGAATATATTGGCCATTTCGGTCCTGGGCTTTCAGGGGGAGGCCAGCTTTCAGGACACTTTTCACAGCGCCACTTTTCTCTACCATCCGGGCCAGGAAATCATGGTATTGAGTGAATCCCATGGCCCGGAAATAAAGGCTTTGGTTCCTCCCGCTTGGGATACTCAGGAGCCAGTGCTATGGTCTTACTGGCTCCATGAAGAAGTTCCCACCCCTGTCAGCTATCACCTCTTCCCCTAACCCTTGCAAGGGCCAATCCATGATGATATAATTCTTAGAAACCATATGTATTGGCGTTGAAGGGGAGAGTCCTTCCCCGTTGCTTGCAGAGAGCCGGTGGCTGGTGCAAACCGGTAGCATGGCGTAGGATGTACACCCTAGAGCCCCGCACCCAAAGGCGCTTTGCCCCCGTTACGGGCATGACGAGCGGGCTGGAAATTCCAGCCAAACAGGGTGGTACCGCGGGCAAACCCGTCCCTTTTTGGGGCGGGTATATTTTATTCAGGGAGGAAAATGTCATGAGTAATGTTTTTGAGGTATTGGAAGAAAGGGGTCTGGTCAAGCAGGCTACCCATCGAGAACCCCTGCTCAAACAGCTGCAGCAACCTACGACTTTTTACATCGGCTTTGATGCCACCGCCGATAGCCTTCATGTAGGGCACCTACTGCCCATCATGGTCATGGCCCACTTTCGCCTCGGGGGCCACGACCCCATCGCCCTGGTAGGAGGCGGCACCACCATGATCGGCGACCCCACTGGTAAGTCGGAGATGCGCCAGATGATGTCTGCCGAAATCATTGCTGCCTATGCCCAGGCCATTGGCGCCCAGATCAATGATATTTTGGCCACAGTGCCGGGGCCGAAAGTCACCATGGTTAACAATGCCGACTGGCTGCTCAAACTTAACTACATCGATGTGTTACGGGATATTGGCGTCCACTTCTCCGTCAACCGCATGCTGACATATGACTGCTTTACGACCAGAATGG
>DAIOXA010000102.1:0-6725 GCA_036758185.1 Bacillota bacterium | reverse complement strand
AACTAGACGGTGAAAGTCCGTTATGGGGGTGTGTAGCGACCAACCATTAGCCAAAGGCAAGGGTATCTCCATCGCGAGGTGGAATCTGAAGGAAGCTAGAGGCAAAACTCCGGCCCGAGGAACACGAATAACATCAGGCGCGAGACGTGGGGTGAGACTGCTATACAAGTCAAAGCCCATAAGGATACGTCAGCGTAAATGTTGCGGGAAACACTATGGTTGATGATGACGATGAAACCATGGTGTTTTTTAGATGACCTCCAGCCTACAGGGTATGTTTCGCCGGTTTCGGAATTACCCTTGCTTGCCTTAGTGTGTTATAGTGTATCAAATGGAGGTTTTGCATTGGGGGGTAGATTGATGAGGCGCATAGATAAGGTCGAGAGGATGCTGCGGTCGTTGTTCACTGAATTGGGCAGGGGGGCCAGCGCTGGAGAGGTAGCAGATAAGTTGTCCCTTCATCGGGCTAATGTCAGCGGCGACCTGAACAACCTGTGTTCTGAGGGTAAGGTCCGAAAAGGGGA
Organism: Bacillota bacterium; assembly: GCA_036758185.1. Taxonomy (GTDB): domain Bacteria; phylum Bacillota; class Proteinivoracia; order UBA4975; family UBA4975; genus DAIOXA01. The sequence continues at coordinate 6,201 of DAIOXA010000102.1, read as the reverse complement.
GGGACGGCCGGTTTTGTTTTACCCAGCTGCGCCGGACAATGTAACTGTGGCGCATTCATCTGTCTTTGACGATGTCATTGGTAGCAATGCTTCTCTGGCTGCACCGATTCAGCAGGCCAAGGCAGCGATGTTGTACCCACCCTTTGGACTTCACGCTTTGATCTTTGGCCAGACCGGCGTCGGCAAGACCTTGTTTGCCGATTTGATGTACAGGTTTGGTAAGGAAAATGGCCAGCTGGGGGAAGCAGCTCCCTTTATTAGCTTCAACTGTTCTGACTATGCAAAGAATCCACAGCTACTGACGGGGCAGATTTTTGGGGTTGCCAAGGGGGCATTTACCGGGGCTGATGCGAATCAGACGGGCATGCTGGAAAAGGCAGATGGCGGCATCCTATTTTTGGACGAGGTCCATCGCTTGCCGCCGGAGGGGCAGGAGATGTTGTTTACCTTCATCGATAAGGGCCAGTTCCGTCGTCTGGGGGAGGCGGGGGAACCACGGACCGCGCAGGTTTTAATTATCTGCGCAACTACAGAGAATCCCAAGTCGGCTTTATTGAACACCTTTACTCGGCGCATCTCAATGGTAATTCATTTGCCCCCTCTGCGAGAGCGTTCTATGGAGGAGCGCTTGGGTCTGGTCAACCAGTTCTTTCTGAGCGAATCTGCTAGGATTAATTTGGAGATCGGGGTCAGCCGAAATGCGATGCTCTGCTTTATGCTCTATAATTGCGTGAATAACGTTGGCCAGTTACGTAGCGATATCCAGCTAAGCTGCGCCCGGGCATTTTTGGAGGCTACTTCTAGCTCTAACAGCAGGGTCTATGTGTACAGCAAGATATTGCCTGAGGAGGTCAGGCGGGGGTCTTTAGGCATGAAGTTCCACCACGATGAAATGGACAGATTGCTGGGCAGCGGTTCGGAGTTTGTCTTTTCGCCAGGGGGACTAAGGGCGCTTGACAATCATGACGAGTATGTCCTGCCTGGGGACTTTTATGGGCAAATTGAGCAGAAGTTAATCCAGTTGCGGGAAGGTGGCTTGGCCGAGGATAACATTAATGAACTGATTAGCAGCGACATAGATGAGTATTTCCGCAAGCTGATCAGTCGCGAGAGGTCGAGTCCTCAAGATCAGGAATTGGAAAGATTAGTCGGCAGCGATATCCTAGATTGCGCTCGCGGCGCCCTAGGATTAGCCTCAAAAAAATTAATAAGGCCTGAAATAGAGGGGAATCTTGCGGGGTTAGCCCTTCACATCAGCGCCACCAGGGAAAGATTGCTTCGGGGCAAATCTATTTACAATCCTAAACTCAATGAAGTCCGCAAGCAATTTTCTCAGGAGTTTACCGTGGCAATTGAGGCGGCCCGCCTGATAGAAGATGGGTTACAGATTGAACTGCCCATTGATGAGATTGGGTTTATTACGATGTTTTTTGTGTCGGGGTTGAGGACGCCTGAGGCAGAATCGGTGCATCGAGTAGGTCTGCTTGTCCTGATGCACGGACCCAGCGCCGCTACCAGTATTGTCAGCGTTGTCAATACCCTAATGAATTCGGATTCCGCCCAGGCCATTGATATGCCATTGGACACTGACCCGGAGACTATTTTCCAGAAGGCTTTGAAGCAGGTGAAGGTATTGGATCAGGGGCGAGGCGTTCTCCTGATGGCGGATATGGGGTCGCTGCTGACCTTTGGCCAGTTGATCACCCAGGAGACGGGAGTACCCACCAAGACAATCCCCATGGTCAGCACGCCTATGGTTCTGGAGGCGGTCCGGAAAATAGACCTGGGGCAAGGCTTGGACCAGGTCTATAACGCTGCTATGGAGACTAGGCAGTATTTTTACAATGATGCTCCCCAGCCCAAGGCGGCGCCAGCAGTCCGGGTGATTGTGGCAGCTTGTTATACTGGGCAAGGGAGCTCCCAGAAGATCGGTTCGTACCTAATGGGTAAGATGGACTTAGTAAGAATTGGGGCTGATGTGGTAACCCTGGATGCCCATAGTAAGGAGGACCTGGCGCGGCGGATTCAAGCTTTGGATAAACAGGTCCTGGCTGTGGTGGGGATGGTTAATCCTGAATTGCCCGGTGTGCCCTTCCTCCAGGTTGAGGAGGTCCTTGCCCCTCAGGGTCTAGAAGTGCTCGCGGCTCTAATTGAACGGGAACGGGTATATGACCAGATTGCCGATACCTTAGCATCCCATCTATCCGTGAAGGATAGTAGACTATTGGTGACCACGACTAAGGAGATCTTGGAGCGGATTCATATCGGTATGGGTAGGAAGATTGATCCAGATGTCCTGATTGGCGCTATGCTCCATGTCGGCTGCATGGTGGAGCGCTTAGTTAACGGCGAATTCTGTCGCCCATTTCCCAACTTGGGACCCTTTTTGGGTCAGCACGGAGATGCAGTTACCTTGGTCCGGGCAGAACTCAGGGCTTTGGAGAGAATGTATGGGATTCGCATTACCGACTCCGAGGTTGCATATATCGTCCAGATGGTTTTGGAGTGTCCGCAGGAGTAATACACTAACAAAACACTAGTTTCTCGACAATACACTATTGAATACTGTATTAGTTAGGTCGTGATAGAGGCATGTTTAGCAAGGGGTTCGGAGTGTTACCATTTATTAAAAACTAGTTCGCCAACTGTGGCACGCAAGTTGCAATATGGATTAGTGCAGTCTAATTCAATTTTAGGAGGTATTTTAATGGGTGGCTTTACTAAGTTTATGGAGAAGTATCTCATTCCTATTCTAACCAAGATTGGGGAAGAGAAGCACCTCCAAGGCATCCGTAACGGGATTATCCTCACCATTCCCTTTACCATTGCCGGCAGTATTTTTCTCATCATCTCTGCTCTTCCCTTCAAAGGGTGGGATGAACTGATCCAGCCCATCTGGTCCATGTTGCGAGTGCCAGTTAATGTGACCTTTGGCGCAATATCCTTGATTGCAGCAGTGGGTATCGGCTATAACCTAGCCAAGGTATTTAAACTGGATACCATCATGGGTGCGGTGATGTCGCTGGTCGGCTTTTTGATCCTTCAGCTGACCCCTGAGTACACCTTGAGCACCAGTATGTTTGGCGCCGAGGGACTGTTTACCGCAATAATTATCGCCGTGTTTGTTGTTGAGGTGCAAAGGTTCTTTGTTACTAGGAACCTGGTCATCAAATTGCCGGAGAATGTTCCCCCGGCTATTGCTAATTCCTTTGCCGCATTGATCCCTGTCGTGTTCTCCCTTAGCTTCCTCTGGTTTGTTCGGGTAATCCTGCACTTTAACCTCTCGGCCTTTATCAACACAATTTTTGCACCCGCAGTCTTTGCCCTGAATACCCTACCTGGGACCTTGGTTTACACCCTGTTGGTCTGTCTGTTGTGGACTGTTGGTATTCATGGGGACTCGGTCATGTATGCAGTGGGAATGCCCATCTTCATGCAGTATCTGGCCGCCAACACTAGTGCTTTCATGGCCGGCGAGGCGATTCCCTACATCACTGCCTATGGTTTTAGGGAGCTGTTTATGAACGTTGGTGGCACTGGCGCTACCATCGCCCTAGTGTTCTTGATGTTAAGATCCAGAGATAAAGGTTATAAGGCCCTGGGGCGCATTTCTCTGGTTCCCGGAATATTTGAAATCAATGAGCCCGTTACCTTTGGTTTCCCCATCGTCTTAAACCCGCTAATGATGATTCCTTTCATCGTCACTCCGCTTGTCCTAGCCAGCGGAACCTATGCCCTGATGGCGTTCAACTGGATAGCAAGGCCCGTGGCGTCCATTCCCTGGACCATGCCCCCCATCATCGGGCCATACCTTGTAACTGGTGGGGACTGGCGGGCCGCTGTCTGGAGCGCAGTTTCCATTATTATAGCTGTTGCTATCTATTACCCATTCTTTAAAGCGGCAGAAGCTCAGCGTCTTAAGGAAGCCGAAGCCAATAGCGAGTTCGAAGCAAGCGCTTAGTTTCTGCTCGTAAAGCAATTTGAGGGGGTCTTGTTATGAAAATCGTTTTACTATGTAATTGGGGTATGTCCACCAGTATGCTGGTGAATAAAATGAAGGCGGAAATCCAAAGCAGAAACATTGAGGCGACAATCGAGGCTAAGCCCTTTGAGGACCTTGACAAGGTCATTGAAGGCTACGATGTTATTCTACTGGGCCCCCAAGTCAAATTTAAGGAAAAGACCGTTGCTGAACACTGTAAAGACGGCGGACCCAAGTATGGCGTAATTCCAGCGCAGATATATGGAATGATTGATGGGAAAAAGGCGGTAGATTTTGCGTTAGAAATCTTCTCAAAGTAGGTATTGCTAATGAACATGGAAAACATTGTATTTCACATTATCCTTCACGCCGGAAACGCCAAATCAAATTGCTTTGAAGCCTTAAGTGAAGCTAGGGGAGGTAACTTCTCCGAAGCAGAGAGGCTTCTCGAGCTGGCCAAGAAAGAACTCTTGGAGGCGCATAACGTGCAGACGGGTATGCTGCAAAAAGAAGCGGCCGGCGCTGAACAGCAGCTAAGCCTACTGCTGGTTCATGCAGAGGATCATCTGATGAATGCTTTGCTGGCCAAGGACCTAATTGAAGAGATGATCCGGATGTATAAAGTATTTCGCCCACTAGGAGATGAATAAGTTGGCTAATAAACTTAAACTAGCGATTATCGGGGGAGGATCAAGTTATACTCCCGAGCTCATCGAAGGCCTTATTAAAAGGGCCGAAGAACTGCCGATAAAAGAAGTCAGTCTGGTAGATGTAGAGATCGGTAGGGAGAAATTAGAGATAATCCACGGCCTGTCGAAAAGAATGGTCAAGAAGTCCGGGGTAGATATTAGCATCGATGCCACCCTTGACCGGCGACAGGCAATTCAAGGGGCAGATTTTGTAGTAACCCAATTCCGGGTGGGAGGAATAGATGCCAGGGTCAGGGATGAGAAAATTCCCCTGGATTATGGCGTCCTTGGCCAGGAGACCACCGGTGCCGGGGGATTTGCCAAAGCCCTGCGCACTATTCCCGTTATCCTGGATGTATGCAAAGATATTAAACAGCTTGCCCCGGATGCCTGGCTGATCAATTTTACTAATCCTTCGGGCATCATCACTGAGACGGTAGCGAAATACACTGATGTAAATGCAATTGGCCTATGCAATGTCCCAATTAACATGCATAAGAGTGTAGCACAAATGCTTGGGGCCCCCATGGACAAGGTATTCTTGCGCTTCGTTGGACTTAACCACCTGGTGTGGGTGACTAATGTCTTTATGGGTGGCAAGGACGTGACAGGGCAGCTGATCGAACGCTTTACCAGCCAAAGCGATTCTATGAAGAATGTTACTGGAGTCCCCTGGGACATAGATTTAATTGAATCGTTGCGAATGCTGCCTTGCCCGTATCATAGGTATTACTATATGACGGATACAATGTTGTCAGAGACGATAAAGAGTGCTAAAGAGGAAGGAACCCGGGGCGAGGTGGTCAGAGAATTGGAAAAAAAACTATTCCAGATCTATCGCGATCCCAGAATGAATATCAAGCCCCCTCAGCTTGAAAGGCGGGGCGGGGCTCTGTATTCTGATGCAGCTTGCAACCTTATGAACTCAATTTATAACGACAAGCGAGATATCCAGGTGGTGAATGTCAGGAATAACGGGACAATTCTCGATCTGCCCGATGATGTTGTCATCGAGACCAACTGTGTTATTGCCAAGGATGGTCCCTATCCTCTGAACATTGGCCGCGTTCCCACCCGTATTCGCGGGCTGATGCAGATGGTTAAATCCTACGAGGAGTTGACAATCCAGGCCGGGGTGACCGGGGATGATAAAGTTGCCCTGCAGGCCCTGACGATTCACCCCCTAGTAACATCCTTTGAAATAGCCAAGAATATCCTGACAGATATCATCAGGGAAAACAAAGAATACCTGCCCCAATTTAAAGATTAGGTTTTTATACCCCTACGTTAACCTATAAGGGTGCCTAAGCAAGCATATCTAAACAAACATTTCCAGTCTAAAGAGTTTGGACAAGGGATGTTTGTTTTTAACCTTGGATAAATTACCCAGTCTGGTGTTAAACAGTAAACTACCCAAAATAGGCACACCTGGTGACAAAGATCCCTATTTATCAAGGTTCTTCGTCAATTTTAAGTACACAATTTCTTAAAAGCCGTAGGCACAACATTATACAAGTAACGCTTGCAATC
>DAIOXA010000101.1:4827-6828 GCA_036758185.1 Bacillota bacterium | reverse complement strand
TACAACCCCCCTTAGGAAATGAGCCACATGGCAGCCTGTTCCAACCAATTCAGGATGGGGCTGGGAATTAGGCCGACGACTGCCAGTAATAGTGCCAGGGGGATCAGTCCGGGAACACGGCGGTCGCTAGCCGGCTCCAGTTCACTTTCCCCAAACCAAACCCGCCAGACGATGGGCAGGAAGTATGCAGCGTTGAGCAAACTGCTGACGATGACCAATATCGGCACCCAGTACAGGCCGGCACTCAAACCGGCGTTGAATAGGTACCATTTGGTGGTGAAGCCAGCCAGTAACGGCAGACCTACCATGGACAGAGCTGCCAGGGTAAAGGCAGCCATTGGCCAAGGCAATATCTTTCCTATGCCGTCGAAGGCCTTAATATCTCTGGCGCCCCGCACTTCAGCCACCTTGCCAGCGGTGAGGAAGAGCAGCACCTTCATCAGGCCGTGGGCCAGCACATGGTACAGGGCGGCGGCAATGCCTTCAATCCCTCCCAGGCCAAAGCCCAAGAAGACATAGCCAATCTGGGCAACGGTAGAATAGGCCAGCAAGCGCTTGATATCTGTCTGCACCAAGGCAAAGAAGGAGCCGGCAAGAATGCTGAGGGAGGCGGCGACGCGCACCATTTCCGAAATCCCCATGGCTTCCAGGGCTTCCCCACCAAAGAGGGTAAAAAAGACCCGGGCCATGGCCACGGCATAGACCTTGACAACCACCCCCGACAGCAATGCGCTGGCGGTGGTGGGGGCAGAGGAGTGCGCATCAGGCAGCCAGACATGCATGGGAAAGAGTCCGGCCTTGAGGGCAAAGCCCACCAAAAAGAAAGAACAAATTACCCAGGGAATGATGGGATGCAGTTGGGTTCCCACCAGGGCGACGCTGGCGAAGCCCATGTTGAGGTAGCCAGTGACGACATAGGTTATGCCGATGGCAAACATGATAAATGCCGAGCCGATGGCCCCCAGCATCAAGTACTTAAAAGAGGCGTCGGCGGCATTGCGATCCTTCTTGGCCGCTACAATTCCCCAGGTAGCCAGGGCGGTAACTTCTAAAAATACGTAGATATTGAACATGTCGTTGGCCAGGGTAATCCCCGCCAGGGCGGCAGTGAGAAGGAGGATTAAGGTGATGTACCACCCGGCTTTTGGACTGGGCCAATCCCTCTGTTCCCGAGGCAGGGATAGCATTACCAAGGTGATGATGATGGTAGCCACCATGACGACAAAAGTGGACAGGGGTGTAGCGGCAACCTCAATGCCCCAGGGGGCATCCCAGCCACCCACGGCGTAGTAGACCGGCCCGCTTTGGATGACGCGATAAAAGAGGACACCGCTGAGGCAGGCGGTCACGGCAACAATAAGAGTGGTAACAGTCTGGGTAGCTCGCCGATACTTGCCGATAAAGAGGGGCGCCAGAAAGGCGGTCATGAGCAGGACAACAACAATTAGTACTGGTAGGTTGTTAAACATCTTCGCTACTCCTTATGGCCGCGATCTCGTTGGCATCGATGGTACCAAACTGGCGCTGGAGCCTGACGACCAAGGCCAATGATAGGGCGGTGACGCTGACGACAATTCCCGTCAGGATCAGGGCGGTGGGCAGGGGATTGACATATACTTCCGCAGGATTGGCCATGTCGATGATGGGGGGCTGTCCCCCCTGGACATTGCCAGCCGCCACAAAGAAGAGGAAAACAGCCGTCTCCATGACGTTGATGCCAATGACCTTGCGCATGAGATTGGAGTGAGAGAGCACAGTGTAACAGCCCACAATAAAAATCAGGGCGGCTATTAAATACGGGTAGTTTTGCAGCAGTTTGTCGGCCATGCTCAATCCTCCTCGATGAGGGTGTAGAACAGGCTGAGCATGGTAGATGCCACCTTCATTCCTACGCCCAAGGTTATGACGACTATCAGCCCGCTGCTGAACAACTTGCCCGGCGTGCCCAGGTCGATGCCGGCCCCCTTGTTCATGAGAAAGCTAGTCCCCCGCAGTAAGCCT
>DAIOXA010000101.1:3454-4800 GCA_036758185.1 Bacillota bacterium | reverse complement strand
GCTCTCCAGCACCGAAGAAAGGCGGTGGGGTATTTTGTTGAGGCAGCTGTCCAAGCCAAAGACCAAGATATACAAGACTAGGCTTACCCCTAAGATCATTCCACCGGCAAATCCCCCCCCGGGGGAGAGGTGGCCGTGGAAGATGACATAGATTCCATACATCTGAATAAAGGGCAGCAACAATGCAGTGATCTCCCGTAGGATTCTATCAGGCATGAGGCTTTGCATCTCCCTTCAGGGTCAGCATTACCGCAATGAGGGCGGTAAAGAGAACGGTTGTTTCGATTAGAGTATCGTAGGCACGGTAGTCGACGATGATGTCAGTAACTATATTGGTTGCCCCGGCCTCTTCTACGCCCTTAGTAATATAGCGCTCCACCACTTCATTATTGGCGGGATTATCGGGGCTGCCATATGTGGGCAATTCTGCCGCCAGGAGGATGAGGGCAGCCAAACAGGGAAGCAAGATTATTAGTAATACCAATCTCTTCATTGCACTTTCCTCCCCAGTTTAGTAACCACGGCAAACATTATGACACTGACGCCAATTCCTGCAGCCGCTTCGGTAATGGCCAGGTCCGGAGCGCCCAGCATCTGCCAGATTATGGCCATGGTCAGGCTGTAGACTCCGAAGACAATGACTGCGTGGAGAAGCTGTTTGATGAAGCACACGGATATGGAGGCGACCAAGAGGAAGGTCAAGAAAGTAAAGAGCAGCAAGTCTTCCATTTAGCTCGCCCCCCCTTGATTGCAATTTTCCTCCGTCCCCATCTCGGTTGCCGTCCAGGCAATCATGTGGGCAGTGGCGGGGTTAATCATGAGTATAAAAAGAAAGACAAGAAGGAGCTTGGCGACGACTACGAAGCTGCCAGACTTGAGGGAAACCGCCAAGATGGCACAGCCGGCTGCCACGGTGTCGCATTTGGTGGTGGCATGCATGCGGGTGAAGACATCGGGCATGGTAAACAGCCCCAGGGTGGCAGTAAACAGGAAAAAGCAGCTGACGGCCAGTAAAATAAGATAAATCCAGTCCATTATTCTCCCCCCTGATCCAAGCGTTGCCGGAGCTGCCCCTTGAGGATGGCCACTGTGCCTGCGTAAGAACAGAGGGCGTAAACCAGGGCCACATCCACATAGAGCCAGCTATCCAGTAAGAGACTGAGCAGCACGATTAGGATGACTGTTTTGGTGGTGATTATGTTGATGGCCACCAGCTTGCTAGGTACCGACGGGCTGGTCAGGGCCCGGGCCAGGGAAGCAAAGACCATAATGGCGGCAAATATAGCGGCGACAAAGGTGGCGATGGTGGTCATGCCATCCCCTCCATTTTTTTCAGGATTTTGTGG
>DAIOXA010000101.1:0-3444 GCA_036758185.1 Bacillota bacterium | reverse complement strand
CCCGCCAATCCTCCAGCCCTCCGGAAAACGCTGGGGTGAGGGCGTGGATCAAGAGGCGGTTATCCTCCAGGGAAACCGTCAACGTACCCGGGGTTAGGGTGATGCAATTGGCAAAGACTACCCGGCTAAGGGAAGATTTTAGGGGAGTCTCAATCCAGACCAGTTCGGGATTAATCTTACACCCAGTAAGAATAATCTTGGCCACCGACCAGGCAGATTTCCATATTTCCGCCAGCATCACCACTGCCAGCAGCAACCCGTACGCCAGTGGCTTGAGGCTGAATCTACGCTTTACCTCAACGGGACGCCGCCAAAACCACATGATTGCGATTGTTATCACAATCCCAACCAAAATGTGCTGCCAATCGATGCTTCCCGACAGCAGGAACCAAAACCCCAATAATAGGACGAACTGAATAAATGCCTTTAACACTACCAATTCCAGCACCTCCTTAAAAAAGACCACCTTCCTTGGCTGTCAAGCCAAGTCCGCTAGTCAAAATCCGATGAGAAATTATGTGAATTAATTCACTGTATCCTCATTCTCAGTATACTCCATTCGCTGGAAAAATTAAACCAGAGAAAGGGCAGATTCCTGTGTTTTATCAACAATTACCCCCGATTCCCAGGGAATTGTTAAAGAATTCGACGCCCCTCTAGCCAGACGTTCCCTTTCCTCGCAGAAGCTACTCCTCCTGGGTTTGTCATCAAATTAACATATATCTAGGTCGGCAGCTACTGAATTCCGGGGCTAGTCCGCCTCAAAAAATACCCCCCTGGGTGACCATGGGGGTATTCTACCGGTTTAAGAAGTCCCGAATATGCCGGGAATGCACTTCATAATGGCCCCAGGTGTTGGAAGCCAGTATCTCCAGAGGCTCCCAATCCTCGGGCATTCCTGCAATTTGCTGGGGATCCAGCAGGGCGGCGGGTTCAACTTGCTCTAGGGCCGTTAGGAGCTGGGCAAAGACCTTTAAGGATTCCTGCCGCACTTCGTCCAGGGAGCGGAACTGATTCTCCTGAAAAATCTTCTCATTGCGCTGATCCGTCTCTAATTCCCAGAGGGGAGAACCCGAAATACTAAGGGTAAAAAAAAGTCCCACCATCTCCTTCTCATACCAAGTAACATGGGCGACGACGTCTTTTAGCGACCACTTGCCGCATACCCCTGGCTGCTGCATTCTGATTTCATCCACCTTGTCTAAGAGGGCGTCCCAATCCCGGCGTGCAAAGAGAAGGGTGGTGAGTACATCCTGCTTGATCTTGTGTTTCATGGCATCGCTTCTCCCTTTGGCTTCCGGCCCAGTACTAACTCAACTTGCTGGCCCGGCTCATACCCTTCCAGGGTTGAGATGAGGGCCGTCAGCGTCCGGGCCAGGACCTCCTGGACAAAGGGGACCATGGTAATGTCTCTGTCCCCAATTCTTAGTGTGACATGTTGGTGAAGCAGGCAATCTTCCCACTTCTTTTCCCCGGCAATAATTGCTGCCAGCAGTTGCCGACAGGACATACCACAGAGACCGCAGCAGTCGGCGGTAAAGTCGGGAAGCCTTTCCCCCACCGTATCCTCTACAAATTCCACCAGTTCATGGGGGTTTGCCTGGGCATTGAGGACGGGGATGCCCTTGTACTCCGGGGCGCCGGTATTGGCTACCCTGCCGGCGATGGCCAAGGTGTCGGGTCCCAGGAGGGAGTCGACACCTTCCCAGTCGTGGCCGCAGACAATCTTGGGGGCATTGATTTCCCGCACCCCCTCCAGCACCACCCAATCTTGATGGTAGAAACTGAGGATTTTTTCTATAGGCAGACTCTCGGGGTAGAGGATATCCGTCTCCTTTAGGCCCCGGGCTGTAACCAGCTCTGCCCCGGCCTGGCGATGCCTGTGGGTATTAGTGCCAGGGGTATCTATGGCAAAGGCCTCAAAGTGGATGTCCTTTACCGAGCCGACAGAGTAGCGCCGCTTCTTTAGGCCTTGGATGATGGTCTCTACCGTACTGGTCTTGCCGGAACCGCTGATGCCGATAACTGATAGTACTTTCATCATAACAACCCCCAATAGATTATAGCACAGAGTCCGCCGCCCAGCACTGCCGCAGCCATGACCAGCCAATCCGCGCGGCTAAGGCCGGGCCATTCCAACCAAGTCCGCTTATCTGCAGCGCGGAAGGCCCGGGCATCCATGGCGGTGGCAATGCGCCGGGCTCGGATTACCGCCCCGGCCACGGCGGGCATAAGGATGTATGAATAGACCCGGACTTTGTCAGCCAGGGGAATTTTCTGTAAATCTATGCCCCGGAGCTCAATGGCCAGCAGGGAGGCGCGAAATTCATCCATTAACACCGGAATGAAGCGCACCCCCAGCAGCACCATGTAAGCCAACTCGTAGGGGACCCCGAGCTGAACCAGGCCAGTGACCAGTTCATGGTAATTGCGCAGGGTAAAGAGCAAGGCGGTTGTCAGGATAATCACTATCCGTAGCATCACTGCCAGGGCCAGCAGCAACCCCCCGGAAGAGAGCAAGACAAACCCCCGCCACTCTAGGTAGATATGGCCGCCGGGATTAGTAAGGCTTTGTGCCAGGGCAAGGATGAAAAAGAGCCAACGGTAACGCCGCAGTCTTCCTGTCAATCTCTGGGGCGAAATTCCAAAGGCCAATAGAGCGCCCAAGGTGACAGCCAGCAGGCCTCCCAACCAGAGGGGGTCATTGATGGCAATGGCCAGGGTGGTGATGATTACCACAATGGTAAGCAGGGTCCTGGCATCAGGGAATTTGCTCATGTCAGCCGCCCCCCTTTTAGGGTCAAGGCCGAGGAGCATAACCTTCGAGAAAACCCGTGGTCATGGCTGACTACTATATAGCCCACCTTCCGCTGCCGGATACGGTCCAACATTGCCGCCAATCGACGCTTGCGTACCCAGTCCAGACCAGTGGAGGGCTCATCCAATATAATAAACTCCGGCTCCAGGGCCATCACCGCCGCCAGGGCAAGGCGTTGCTTTTCGCCGTGGCTGAGGTTAAAGGGAAAAGTCTCGGCATACTGGCCCAGTTCCATTAAGTCCAGCATCTCGTCCACCCGCTCTTGAACTTCCCCAGGATCTAATCCCCTATATTTCAGGGCAAAGCCTATTTCATCGGCCACGGTGGCGGCAAAGAGCTGGCGCTCGGGATTCTGAAACACATAGCCTATCCTTTTGCCCCGCTGAGCCAGGGGGTATTCTGTTATTGGGCGACCAGCCAAACGTACTTCTCCGGCGGTGGGCTGCAATATCCCCATGATTACTTTACCCAAGGTGGTCTTACCGCTGCCGTTACTACCCATGAGGGCCACGGTATCCTCCTGGGACAGGGTCAGGTCAATGCCCTTCAGGACTTCCCTGCCCTGGGGCCAGGCAAAGCTCACCTGCTCTAACTCCAGGAAGGGCGTCATCGGTCATCACCATAGA
>DAIOXA010000100.1:2472-6834 GCA_036758185.1 Bacillota bacterium | reverse complement strand
CCGAGGCAGCTAGCATGTACCCGTAGAGGACGGCATTGCCGACGATTAGCGGGGCATCGTTAACCTGGATAGCCTCAAAGAACAACTTGCCGATGCCCGGCCAATGGAACACAGTTTCCAGCACTGTTGCTCCCATCCACATGCTGATTATAACGAGCACAAATTGCGTGACAATTGGAGGAAGGGTTGGCCTAAGAATATACCGTCTTTCGAGAGCCCGCGGGGAAAGTCCTTTCGCCCGGGCTAAATCTATATAGTCTTCGTTGGAATAGATAAGGAAAAAGGTTCTCCTGGCATAAACAGTGGCGAAAAGAGTACTAATGAGCATGGAAGTGAGGGGGAGAACCATGTGCTTCAGTACGCTCAGGGCATAGCTCAACTTATCAGAAGGTGGCGGCGCCGACACCATCCCTCCCCAGGGAAGAACTCTTAGTAACGCGGCAAAGATCAAAATTAAAAATATACCATATAACCAGGCAGGCGCTGACGAAATTGGAGCAAAAGCTACCGTAAGCTTGTCCAGTAAGCTCCCGTAGCGTCGAGATAAAAATAGACCCATATATAACGATAGGAAAAACGTAAGCAATGAGCCTGTCCCCAGCAGAAGCAATGTTGTGGGAAGGCGCTCCAGCAGGATATTGCGTACTACTCGGGAACCGGAGTCGCTGGTGATTTGCTCAGAGCGACCCAGGTTTAAGGTCATCGCATTCCCCAGGTAGTTAAAACTACGGGTTATAAATGGTTGGTCCAGCTTCTGGCGTTTAATCTCTCGATCGATTCTATCTTGAATCAGCTTATTGACTTCTTCAGTAGGCATTGCTTGGTAAACGGGATTGTCGCTAAACATCATCGTAGACTCAAATGTGATGTTAGAAATACGGGCTTTGTCAAGATTCCCGCCCCAATTGGCAAGAAACACGGTGAGGTATACGCCGATAGCCACAGTAAGAAGGAGAGAGATCGTCCTCACCAGTAAAAATCTTCCCATCTTCAAAAAAGTTTTCATCTAGAACTCTCCTCACGCTGAAATCCGTCTTTTCCTCTATCTATGCTTGATGTGCTAGAAAAATAAGGGAGCCAAAGGTGCAACCCTCGGCCCCCTTCTGCGTTGCATGCACTTAGCTGATGTTTTGTTTAACCGATTCGCTGTCTACTGGGCGGCGGGCAGTTCGTCGAGGAGGAAGAACCACTGATCTGCAGGATCGGGATAGTTTTCAAATCCCTCCATGACAACGATTTGCTCAACGGGGTGAACGGATTTAAGGACATACGGCCCGGCGCCTACCCAGAAGTGTCCCCGCTCTTCGTTGAAGGCTTGGATATTCTTCCAGCGCTCGGTAGCTTCTTTTTCAGTGATGTATTCACCGAGAGTTGCCTTGTAGGGGATAAAGTTATCGGCGGCTGCCCGATCCATGTGTTTCTTTAGGATTGGCAGACTTGGCCCCTTGGTGTAATCCGTTTGCTCCACACTGAATTCATCGGACTTGACCTTGGAGAAGGCAAGCTCTTTGGCTTCCTCGGCCAGTGCGCCAACAGTCATCATGTGCCAGGTTCCGCCCCAGTTGTAGATGCCGTATTCCGGCCACCAAGTAGAAACGTTATACTCGGCATCCATGTACCAGACGTCGCTGTAGGTTTCAATTGTAAGCGGATCTGTCGAAGTAATTTTCCATCCTTTTAGTACTTCAAGGTCTGCGGCCACTGGGGCTTCGCGGCTCTGGTCAAAGATTGGACTGTCAGCCTTGCCCCGGTCTAAAGCCACGATCATAGCCATAACGAAGTCACCCATAGACAAGGTGCTTCCATCATGAAGCGGGTGATCAAAGATATCGTCCGGATATACAACAACTGACTTACGCAGGGCTGTTGCACCACCAGGGGTCTTTTCTGCCACGGTGATGAACCGCTGCTCTTTTGCGTCCCAGTCTGCCCAGGCATCACCGGGCACCTGGATTTCATCCGCGAAGTCCAGGGTTACCCAGTCGTGGGTCACATCCACTGGCAAGCCTCTTTTCATGGTAACTTGAGCGCTTTCAATTCGCTTGGCATGGTAAAGTCCGTCGCGGGGGTCGATCAACATGCCAGCATCACCTAAAGCCTTGCGGGTAATAAACATGTCGTAGGTGAAGGATGACCCTGCTACAGGGTTGTAAGGGTCGACCATGAGGTTAGGTACGCCAAAGCGCAGGTCTGAACCCAGTACGGGTTTGCCATCTTCGTCGATGCGGTGGGTGGTGAAGACCCATGCCGGGTCACCGATACCACCGGCCTGGTCAACGGCCGTTTTAATATCGGACCGGAACGGGTTGGCGCCAGCTTTGTCACAGATCCAGATCTGGTTAGACATTTTCATTGCATCCCAGAGGCATTTCTCAAATAACTCTTCACGTTCGGCCATGGTGGTGAACTGCTTATTCTTGAGCTTAAGGATAGCTTTATCAAATTCTTGGAAGTCAGTTTCTAGCATCTCTTGAAGAGTCGTGAATACGCTGTAACCCATAACCCGGTGGGAATAGAATTGGTCGAAGGAGTGGGCGGAGTCCCGGGGAATTGATGGTGACGACCAACCGCCGGTGTAAAAGCTCCACTGGCCTTCCTGCGGATGGGTACCTGTCCAGACCGGGTTAGCCTCTTTACCAGGACGGACATTTTCTACAACTGTAAAGCCAATTTCCTCCAGCAGACTGCCGAAATACTGGCCAGCAGCGGGATATGGCGGCAGGTCGGCACGAATCAGGCCGAGGATCTCGACTGGTTGGCCCTTGTAATGCCATTTACCGTTGACCAATTCTGCGCCAAGGACTTCCATCCGCTCGGTAACGACTTCTTTTGCTTTGTCCTTATCGTGGGCATAGTAATCTTCAATTTCTTTAATGATGTGCGGATAGCGGATGGCGGAGTCGGGGAATACCTTACCCAAGAATGCCCACTTAGCTTCTCCCAAACCGCCGAGGTACTCCTCGACCACGTAGTTGCGGTCGACTAACCAGTTCATTGCCTCGCGGATTTGATGGTCGGAGAACGGGTTAAGTTTGCCATTATCAAATTCGGGTCCCCAATGGTTGAACCGAATCTCGCTGTATCCGCCGTAGGCCAGACCGAAATCGAGTCTGTCATCATCCAGGAGCGTCTCAAAGAGATCCGGGTCGGTGACGTCAAAACCCCAGAGGTCGATGTCGCCAGCTTGCAGTTGGAGAACCGCCTCTGCAGGTTTCTCAACGATGCTAAAGACCACTTCACCCAAGGCTGGAGTTTGCTTTTCGGGCTCCTTGGGAGTACAACCGGCAATCACTAGTGCCGAAACCAAAGTAAGGGCCAGTAAAATCAGAAAACCTTTCCTTAACACGCTATAAATCCCCCTCTCAAATTTTAAGACTGGATAAAACAACTTTGACTATCCCCGCAATCACCTCCTCCGCAGTCAAGGTGCAAGACACACCCCCGTTGTTAATCCGCAATGAAATCCTACTTGCATCGGTTATACCATGGACTATGGCAAGAGAACACATGAAATCTTTGTTCATAGGGGCTAAGATATGTCTGTCCCTGCTATCCTGCTCAGTGAGATTCAAGCTAAGGCCTCCCTCAGATCTTTAGGCTATCACTCTCCTTAAAGCAAAATGTAATATTTCTGTAATATTTGAGCAGCCCCCTGGTGATTTCCTGCGCATTGCAAAGGGATTCGACTTCAAGACAGCGGGCAATAATACCAGCATAATGGCATTTTAGGCTTTGGATTATTGTAATAAAAACTTCTTTAAGATATATTCACTATAAAACTCGAAATTCCTTCAAAACAATACTCAAAAAATAAAATCTTTTCGGCGCAATCCTCTAAAACTAACTACCGGTTTAGCTCTTGCTTCCTATCTGCGGCTTCAGCGAATAATCAGAAAGCATCCCCTCTCTGATTATTACTATTATACTTGTCCAGATTCATTAGTCAAGGAAAATCCTTTGGTAAGACTTATCCATAGGGCCAGGGTGCAGAAATACCGCTAGGATAGGCGATGACTGAGGTTTACTGGCAGGATTACATTTTGGTGACAGCGACTATTTTGCCTCGGCAGAAACGAAACCCTACTGAAAGACCATAAAGGTCTTGAGTAGGGTTTTTGTTCTGTCTTTATATCATGAATGGCGTAGCCTGAACAGCTATCCCGGCAAAATAATATTGCTAAACGAGGAAAAATCCCGTCCCCGGTATTTCGGGGACGGGATCTGGTATTAAGCTAGAATTTGTCGGCCAAGAACTTGAACAGGGGTGCGAAGACCAGGGCGACAATGGTCATGAGCTTGATGAGGATATTCATGGAGGGACCGGAAGTATCCTTGAAGGGGTCGCCATGAATATCCTCATCA
>DAIOXA010000100.1:1480-2462 GCA_036758185.1 Bacillota bacterium | reverse complement strand
CGGTGTCGCCGACAACGGCAGCGGCGTGGACATCGGTACCCTTGCCGCCATGGGCGCCACCTTCGATGTACTTCTTGGCGTTGTCCCAAGCGCCGCCAGCGTTGGCCATGAAGATGGCCATGAGCACGCCGGTGACCAGGGCGCCAGCCAGGAAGCCGCCCAGGGCATCGGGGCCGAGAATTGCGCCGATGGCGATGGGCACAAGTACGGCCAGCAAGCCGGGAACAATCATTTCCTTGAGGGCAGCGTCGGTACTAATATCCACGCAGCGAGCATAATCGGGACGTCCTGTGCCTTCCATAATTCCGGGGATTTCCCGGAACTGACGACGGACTTCTTCGATCATCTGGAAGGCGGCCTTGCCCACGGCATCCATGGTCATGGCCGAGAAGAGGAAGGGCAACATACCACCGATGAAGAGGGAGGCGATGACGGGGGCAGAGGTTAGGTCAATGCCCTGAATCCCCACCGCGGTGGTATATGCCGAGAACAGTGCCAAGGCCGTCAGGGCTGCAGAGCCGATGGCAAATCCCTTGCCAATGGCCGCAGTGGTGTTGCCGATGGCATCCAGTTTGTCTGTAATGCTGCGAACGCCCTCGGGGAGGTCGGCCATTTCGGCAATTCCCCCGGCATTGTCGGCAATGGGACCATAGGCATCCACCGAGATGGTGGTGGCAGCGGTGCCCAACATGCCAACGGCAGCCAGGGCAATGCCATACAGACCTTTAGCTGTATCCCCTGTAGTAAAGTCAAAGAAACCGGCAAAGCTACCGCCGGAGGCGGCCAGTTTAAAGGCGGCTAGAATGGCGATGGCGATGACGATGATGGGGAACATGGTGCTGCGCATGCCCACAGCCAGACCGGTGATGATGTTGGTGGCAGGACCAGTCTTAGAGCTGCTGGCGATTTCTTGCACCGGTTTGAAATCCTCCGAGGTATAATACTCGGTGATGCGACCGATGAGGAGCCCCGCCACGAGACC
>DAIOXA010000100.1:1160-1441 GCA_036758185.1 Bacillota bacterium | reverse complement strand
TGCAACGAGGAGCAGGATGCCGGCAACCATGGTTCCCCGGTTGAGGGCCTTGCTGGCGTTGCCGCCTTCCTTGACCTTGACAAAGAAGGTGCCAATGATGGAGGAGAGAATGCCAAATCCGGCAATGAGCAGAGGCAACAACACACCGCCCAACTGTGCCTCTCCATCGCCGGCAAAGGCGGCAATGGACAGGGCCATGGCAGCGATGATGGAGCCAACGTAGGATTCAAAGAGGTCTGCACCCATTCCCGCCACGTCGCCGACGTTGTCACCGACGTTGT
>DAIOXA010000100.1:0-1150 GCA_036758185.1 Bacillota bacterium | reverse complement strand
GATGACGGCGGGGTTACGGGGGTCGTCTTCGGGAATACCAGCTTCTACCTTACCCACCAGGTCGGCGCCGACGTCGGCAGCCTTAGTATAAATGCCACCGCCTACCCGAGCAAAGAGAGCGATGGAGCTAGCTCCCAGGGCAAAGCCGTTGACGATTTCTGCATCCCGGAAAATAAAGTAGAGTACGCCGACACCCAAGACACCGAGGCCAACTACAGCCATACCCATGACGGCGCCCCCGGAAAAGGCAATGGTCAGGGCGGGGTTGATGCCCTTACCTGCAGCATGGGCGGTGCGGGTATTGGCCTTGGTAGCTATGCGCATGCCAATATTACCAGCCAGGGCCGAGAATGCAGCTCCCACCACAAAGGAAATAGCGGTGTAAAAGCCGATTATGTAGTCCTGCTGGGCAGCGCCGATGGCGAAGACCAGGCCGACGGCTACAATGATGACAAACAACACCAGCGTCCGGTACTGGCGGCCTAGAAAGGCCATGGCGCCATCATGGATGGCCTTGCCTAATTCCTGCATGCGCTGGTTGCCAGGTTCAGCTTTTTCGATGCGCTGGGCGAGAATAAAGGCAAAGATCAATGCTGCGACTCCCAGCAGTGGCGCCAGATAAAGTAAATGCTCCATTTCTAATCCTCCTTACGTATCAAAAAAGATACCCCAACACGGCGTAGCTTCGCCTGGAGTATCCCCATTAGGAAGCCGCCGGGGTAAGGGCATTAGCGGCCTAGGATAAAGGCCAGAAAAATCGAACTTACCATAAATAAAATTGCAAAAGTAGTGGTAACCCGCGCCAGCTTTTCATCCAGACCTTTTTTCTTGCCGAAAAATGTCTGGGCGCCACCGGCGATTGCGCCTGGCATGCCAGCGCTCTTACCGGGTTGAAGCAAAACGCCTGCAATGACACCCAACGCCAGTATGGCGTGCACTATTTGCAGAGCCAATTCCAAACTTGCCACCTCCAATACCTACTAATCCCGAACTAACAAAAATTTTATCACAGCAGGGTGCAAAAAACAAGCAACCCTAAATACAGAAGCCACATTCAGAATTCAGAAGTCAGAAAGGTGGTCACCCCTGGAGCAAAGGATGCCCTAATCACGACCTGTACTCTGATTTCCGACTTCTGACCTCCAACAAG
>DAIOXA010000099.1:0-6842 GCA_036758185.1 Bacillota bacterium | reverse complement strand
CATCAGGAGTTGCTTAAAGAGTTGGGGTGACTGGGGCAGGGCGTAGAACTGGCCGGGGCTTACCCGACTGGGAACAAGGTAGTCCCGAGCCCCTTCCGGAGTGCTCTTGGTGAGGATGGGAGTCTCAATCTCGACAAACTCCCTCTCTGCCAGGAAGGTTCGAAAAATGCTGGCCACGCGACTGCGCAGCAGCAGATTGCCCTGCATCACCGGTCGGCGCAGATCCAAGTAGCGATAGCGCAGGCGCAGGTTTTCGTCGACATGGACATCGTCGGTTATATAGAAAGGGGGGAGGGTGGCGGTGTTGAGGATTTCCAGCTTCTCCCCAGTCACTTCCACCTCGCCGGTGGGCATGGCGGGATTGGCATTGCCTTCTTCCCGAGCCTTGACGGTACCGGTAATGGCGAGTACATACTCCGAGCGCACTTGATCTGCCAAGCTATAGCCAGCACTGTCGGGATAAAACACCACTTGCACCAGGCCCCAGCGATCCCGGAGATCCAGGAAGATCATGCCTCCCAAGTCCCGGCGCTTGGCCACCCAGCCACATAGGCTCACTTTTGCACCAATATGTTCTGCCCTTAGGCTACCGCACTTATGTGTCCTCTCCACGCTACCTCGCTCCTTCCAGTGCTAATAAACTCTCTGCCAGGTTCCCCAGGGCCAATTCCTGCTGTTCCCCCGTCCCCAAATCCCGGAGCTGGACCTTGTCCTGTTCTAATTCTTCGGGACCCATGATCAGGGCCCAGCGGCAGTTATTGCGGTCGGCCTGCTTAAACTGGGCCTTAAAGCCCTTGTCCAGTAGGTCATACTGAACCCAATAACCCTCCCGGCGCAAGGATTGGGCAATGACGATGGCCTGGGCGGCCACAGGTTCCATGGTTACCAGCCAGATGCCCCGGCGGGGCTTTATTTCTTTTAGAGCCGGGGGATCCATCAACTCGATGCGGTCTATCCCTAAAGCAAAGCCCACTGCGGGAATGCTGGGGCCGCCCAACAGTTCCACCAGGCCGTCATAGCGCCCGCCACCGCCCAAGGCATCCTGACTGCCAAGGGCATCGGTTTTGTACTCAAAGGTGGTGCGGTTATAATAATCCAGGCCCCGGACCAGGCGGGAGTCCAAATCGTAGGGGATGCTAAGCTGGGCTAAGTTCGTCTTGACTTGGGCGAAGTGCTCTTGACAGTCCTGGCAAAGGTAGTCGCTAATCAGAGGGACACCGCGAATCGCTTCCTGGCAGCGGGCATTTTTGCAATCCAACACCCGCAAGGGATTGCGTTCTAGGCGACTGACACAGAGCTGGCACATCTCCCGACCCCGCAGGTATGTTATTAGAGCCTGGCGGTACCGGGTCCGGCACTGGTTGCAGCCTATGCTGTTGAGGACTAGTCGGGTGTCAATCCCCAACTCCTTATAGTACTGCCACCCCAAGGCAATTACTTCGGCATCTGCCCGAGGGCCGGGCGCCCCCAAGAGCTCGATGCCGAACTGCCAGAGCTGGCGATAGCGCCCAGCCTGGGGCTTTTCATACCTAAACATGGGACCAATGTAATAATACTTGGCCGGTAGGGCGCTGTTATACAGCTTGTGCTGGACAAAGGCCCGGACCACCCCGGCAGTACCCTCGGGGCGTAGGGTCAGACTGCGCTCCCCCCTGTCCAGGAAGGTATACATCTCTTTTTCGACGATGTCAGTATCTTCCCCAACTCCCCGTTGAAATAGGTCGGTGTACTCAAAGATAGGGGTTCGGAGTTCACCGAAGCCGTACTGACGGGCAATCTTGGCAGCCAGCTCGTCTAAGCGCTGAAACCTTTCTGCCTGCTCAGGCAGAAAGTCTCGGGTTCCCCTGGGAGCTTGGTACATCTGAATCCCTCCTTAAAATAAAAAACCCAGTCCCCCTGTCAGGGACGGGTCCATTTGCCCGCGGTGCCACCCTGGTTGCCGCAAAATAACGGCCACTTGTGCAAGGCCGGTAACGGGGCCAACCGTTGGCAGGGCCAAGGGCTCCGGGCTGTCTTTCTGCCGCCTTGTCCAGAGGGCTTCCAGTCGCGGCCCTCCTCTCTGGAGAACAGTCATCGGCATACTTCTTCCCGTCATCGCCAGATAATATATTGGCTGTATTTTACCAGTAAGGAGATGTGCTTGTCAAGGAAGCATTAGAAGCATGGGGGTTGTTCAGGGTCTCGATGGCGCTGTGGCGAACCAGTTTGCTGACGGCCCCCGCCCCCACCCCCAGCACTGGCTCGCTCTCGGCAATGCTGGCGATATTGTAGTAGCAAAGGGTGTTGGGCATAGCAAAGCCGACATTTTCTAGGTTAGAGGCAATGTTCTTTTGGCGGTAAAGGTAGTAGGGAATGAGATCGTGCTCTGCCAAACGGGTGTACGCGACCTGGGCAATTTCTTGGGCAATTCTCGGGTCTAAGTACTGCTGCTGGGTCACCGCTCCTCGCTTTAGGGCCAGGGCATGGATGGTGATGTTTTGCACTCCACTGTCTACCAACCGCGATACCCCCTGGGCGAAGTCTTCCGGGGTCTGCCCCGGAAGGCCGACGATGAGGTCGGAGTTTATGACCTGGATTCCCGAATGGGCTGCCATTTCCAGGGCGGTGTAAAACTGTTCTGCACTGTGTTGACGACCAATGGCCGCCAGGGTCTCGTCCCGGGGGTATTGGGAATTGACGCTGATGCGGGTAACGCCAAGATCCTTCATGACCCGGAGGTGTTCCGCCGTCAAGGTGTCGGGGCGCCCTGACTCTACGGTGAATTCGCAACCGGGATGGGTGGCCGGCGCCAACAGCTCTTCCAGAAGGCCGGGATCCAGAGCAGTGGGGGTGCCACCTCCTACATAGATGCTGTTTACCGGAATCTGGTACTGACGACAGGCTGTCAGCAAATCCATCAGCTCCTGAGCTGCCCGCCCGACATAAGTCTTCAGTGTGCCCTGCCAGCGCTCCAGGGGCAGGGAAACAAAGGAACAGTAATGGCAGCGGCTGGGACAGAAGGGAACCGAGATATAGATGGAAAGGCCCCGCTGACTGAGGAGGGGGTAGCCATTGACCACTGCAGCAATGAGTAGTCTGGCCTTGTCAGGGCAGACAAGCCAAGTCCGACACAGTTCTTCTCGAGCCGCATCTTGACCCAGGTCTTGGAGGAGACGGAAGGCCACCTTGCCGGGACGCACTCCCGTCAGGATGCCCCAAGGACTTATGGGAGCGCCCTGAATTGTGCTCAACACTTGAAAGAGGGTAGAGAGAAAGGCGCCCTTATCGGTGGGGATAATAGTCTGCTGGCTGACGCCCGCTCCAGCCACCGAAATCTGCAGGGCTTGGCGGCGCCGCTCCACCCGCACGTCCAAATCCCACTTTGCTGCCTCTGCCACCACTGTTGCCTGGGGAAGCAGGCGTAGCAGGTGCACTCCCCGGGCCCACCAAGGCCCTGGTGCAGAATAGCGAATGATCATAGTCTTCTCCCCTTCCAAAAAAGAAAGGCCCCTCCGGCCTCACTCCCGCAGCACGCGTCGAATCAACTGCACATCCTCCACGCCCACATTGAACTCTTCTGCGATCTCGGCATCATCATTGCCCTGGTCAATGCTGTCCAGCATTTTATGCAGGTCAACTCGGCGCAACTTCTGAGCCCGCAGTTTTTCCAAAGCCGCTCTTATGCTCTGCTCTTCCAACCCTCACGCCTCCTCGGCATAATCCTTACCGGGTAGTATGCCTAAAAGGAGGTAGTTTATCCCTGGAGCCAAGGGTTGTGCACCCTTTCTTGGCCTATTGTGGTCTCGGGACCATGCCCGGGTAGGACTCGGGTAGCATCGGGAAGGGTCAAGAGTTTGGTCCTTATACTGGCCAGTTGCTGTTGTTGATTGCCACCGGGTAAGTCCGAGCGCCCGATGGAGCGTTGAAACAGGGTATCGCCAGCAAAGAGGATACCGTGACCATACAAGCTGATCCCGCCCCGGGTGTGGCCAGGGGTGGCGAGAACCTCCAAGGTGCACCGCCCAAATTCCAGTTTATCCCCGTGCTCTAGCAGGATTTCGGCGGCGGGGCTTGTCATCGGCGGCCCCACATGGTAGGAGAGGTTTTCCCCGGCGTCGGTGAGCATACCCTGATCTAGGTTGCCGATGGCAATGGGGCAGTTCAAGGCCGAGTGCAGCTCGCTATTGGCGCCGATATGATCCAGGTGCCCATGGGTGTTGACGATGTAAGCGACTTTGAGGCTCAAGCTTTCGATGGCCTTGAGGATTACAGGAGCGTCACCACCGGGGTCGATGACCAGGGCGTCTTTAGTGTCACGGCACCAAGCCAGGTAGCAGTTGGTTGCCAGGTCGCCGACAATCAGTGTCTTAGTTTCCATTGTCCTCACCTCATTTCCCTTTTGCTGTCCAAGAGTATCGTCACCGGTCCATCGTTATGTATTTCCACATCCATCATGGCCCCAAAGACCCCAGTCTCTACGGGAATATGCTGGGCCAGTAAGTTACAGTATTCTTGATAGAGCTCCCGTCCCAGTTCCGGCGGTGCCGCCAGGTGCCAAGAAGGACGTCGGCCCTTGCGACAGTCACCATAGAGGGTGAACTGGCTGATGACCAAGGCAGAGCCGCCCATATCCAGGAGGGAGCGGTTCATATTGCCCTGTTCATCGGAGAATATCCGTAAACTCGCGGTTTTGTCTGCCAGGTAGCGGGCATCCTCGGCAGTGTCCTCCCGGCCTACACCCACCAGGACCACTAGTCCCGGCCCGATCTGGCCGACAATGTTGTCATCTACCCCAACGGCAGCTCGGGAGACTCTTTGAATTACAAGGCGCATGGTTATCCTCCTTTGAAGATGGAAGCCAGAAGTCAGAAGTCGGACGGAAATTGGAAGGCTAATTCCTGCTGACATCTATGACGGACTTAATTGATTTCAGTTTTTCCACGACCCTCTTCAGGTGGTCTAGGTTGTTGACCTCGACGGTG
This sequence comes from Bacillota bacterium, assembly GCA_036758185.1. Classification (GTDB taxonomy): domain Bacteria; phylum Bacillota; class Proteinivoracia; order UBA4975; family UBA4975; genus DAIOXA01. The sequence goes on along the minus strand of DAIOXA010000099.1, from coordinate 1,881 downwards.
ACAGTGATTTGGGCGGTGCCATCTCGGAGACCGCTGCCGTTGATGGCGAGGATGTTGGAGCGCAACTCGCCCATGACGGTCATGATTTCGTGGAGCAAACCCTTGCGATCCCAAGCGCTGATTATTAGGCTGACGGGGAAGGCTTGGTCCTCGGAACTGCCCCACTCTACCTCCAGAATCCTTTCTGGGTCAGAGGCCTTGGCGTTAGGGCAATCAACCCGGTGGATGGAACCTCCCCGCCCCCGGGTGACATAGCCGATGATGGGGTCCCCGGGCAGAGGTTTGCAACACCGGGAAAAGCGGACGAGTAAATTGTCTACTCCCTTAATGACGACGCCAGAAGCTGCTTTGGGAGCGGAAACTTGCTTAATCTCATTGAGGTCAGTTAGACTCAGTTCCTTTTCCTTCTGGCGGACAATGTAATCATACATGCGCCGGGCCACAGAGGCGGGATTTAACCCTCCATAGCCCAAGGCGGCCAGGAAGTCCTCCTGTTGATCAGGCTGATAATTATAGCGTTTCAGGGACTTGGCAAAGATCTCTTCCTCGATGTCGGCCAGCCCCAAGCCAAAGCGCTTCAATTCCCGAACCAATAGTTCCCGGCCCTTTTCAATATTTTGCTCCCGGCCGGCCTTCTTAAACCACTGGCGAATCTTGGTGCGGGCCTGGGAGGATCTGACTATCTTAAGCCAATCCCGGCTGGGGGAGGTCCCCTTCTGGGTTATAATCTCGACGATATCCCCGGTGTGGAGCTCGTGATCCAGGGGCACTAATTTGCCATTGACCCTAGCCCCAGTGGTGGTGTTGCCGATGTCGGTGTGGATGCGGTAGGCGAAATCCAAGGGTCCCGCTCCAGTGGGCAAGTCTATGACATCGCCCTTGGGGGTGAATACCAGCACCTCATCGTCAAAGAGATCCACCTTCAGGGTCTCTATGTACTCATTGGTATCCTTGGTCTCGGCCTGCCATTCCATGAACTGGCGCAACCAAGACAACTTCTCTTCAAATTGGCGATCACCGGCGTGGCCCTCTTTGTAACGCCAGTGGGCAGCCAATCCGTATTCGGCCATGCGGTGCATTTCCCAGGTGCGAATCTGCACCTCCACGGGATGCCCCTTGAGGGCCACCACAGTGGTATGCAGGGATTGATAGCCATTGCCCTTGGGCATAGCAATATAGTCCTTAAAGCGTCCGGGTATCGGCTTACATAAGTTATGAACCTGTCCTAACACTGTGTAGCAATCCCTGACGGTGCCCACCACCACCCGGATGGCGGTGAGGTCATAGATTTCGCTGAGTTCCAAATTCTGCTCATTCATCTTGCGCCAAATGCTGTACAGATGCTTGGGGCGACCGGTGATATCGGTGTTCAGCCCGGCCTCCTCCAAGCTCTTGGTCAAATAGCTGATGACCCGAGCGATTATCTCTTCCCTCTCGGCGCGACGCTGACGCAGCTCGGCAACCAGGTTATAGTAGTCCCTGGGATGCAAGTAGCGAAAGGCCAGGTCTTCTAACTCCCATTTAAACTTGAAAATCCCCAGGCGATGGGCAAGGGGGGCATATATTTCCATGGTCTCCCGGGCCATCTCCTTTTGCCGGGCAGCGGGAAGGTGTCCCAGGGTGCGCATATTGTGCAGGCGGTCGGCAAACTTTATGATGATGACCCGAAAATCTGTGGCCATGGCCATGAACATCTTGCGCAGATTTTCGGCCTGCTGCTGGGCCTTGGATTGATAGCGTAGGCGCAACAGTTTGGTTACTCCATCCACCAAGACAGCAATCTCCGGGCCAAATTCTTTTTCGATTTCTGCCAGGGTGATGTCGGTGTCCTCCACCACATCGTGAAGTATTCCCGCCGCCACCGTTTCCAGATCCTGCTCT
>DAIOXA010000098.1:0-6844 GCA_036758185.1 Bacillota bacterium | reverse complement strand
GTTTCATTGTCACTACTGACATTAGTCAGCACCTCCTCTCAGTTTTTCCGCCACCAGAATCAACTGTATGTTCCACCCCAAAGGGGCACTGACAACATACATCATCCGATGTGTGTATTTTTCACCAGCCAAGTATAACAAATTTTAGCCCCAATGGCAACCCTTAGAACCCGGTGAAAGCCTCTGTAGAATATAATTCAAGTTTAAAGTCGCCGCCTTCCGGCTGATTGACCAGCTCAATGTGCAGGGGAATAGAAATAAGATCTCGTAGAATCTCGATGTCAATTGTCCGAGTATTGAACTCTGCATACACGGAGTTCTCTACAATACCCGCTATCTCTTGTCCCAATTCGGCGCCCATTTCATCCATGGGCAAGGAGGACAAAAGCTCGTTAATGGAGCTGATCAAGCTGGAGCGATAGTTATCCTCCAGGCGCTTGACAAATTCCTCAGGCAGGGAAAACTCTTCTCCTCCCAAGTGAAATTTAACATCGCCAAATTGACTTTGCACCTGGGCAGTGACCATTTCTGGCACACTGGCCTTAATCTCCTCGATATAATCGGGGAACATTTCCCCAGCCATTATCTGCGCTGCTCCCTCTATTTTTCCCTTCATTCCATTGGTATTGACCCGTAGCAGCCATGTTTGATTACTACCAAAATAGATCACGCCGATAAGAAGTGCCGTCACAACTGTCATTCCCACTACAGCACCCGCAATAAAAGACAGCCAGCGTCCTTTACCTGTCATAAAAAGTACACCTCCTAGAGTAGTATATCTTTTTTACTTCAGGTTATTACGCAGGCTGCTAAATTTTGGTAAGCTTATTTATCGTGCTGATGGAAAGAGAACCATCCTGGCAATCAAACTCTACAGTGCGTCCACAATTCCCACCCACATCCTGTGCGAGGATGGGGATTCCCAGGCTACCCAAGTACCCCTGAGCAGCGGCGACATTCTTGGCGCCAATAACCATGGAACTCTCCAATTCGGGAAACATGTGGGAACCTCCAGCCAACTTGGCGACAATGTTGACTCGGCTGGCCCCCCGAACCTCCATCTCCAAGAGCATTGCGTCGATGGCGGTGTCTACATACTTGGCCTTGTTATCATCCCGGCCAGGGCGGTGTTTAGGCAACATGGCATGGGCCAGCCCTCCCACCCTAGCAAAGGGATCATAGAGGGCGATGCCGATGCATGAGCCCAGGCCGGTGGAACGAATGACCACCGGCGCCTCCGTCACTAAAAATTGCGCCATCCCAACATGATTATCCATCAGCCTCAACTCCGAAGATCTCCAATAGCTTGTCAGCAGACGTCAGGTCGGGAACAAAGAGGATATAGCCATTATTCTGCTGTTCTTGAAAAAATGTCGCCTGTATCAGGAGGGCATAGTCGGACATGCTGCCCACCTTAATCATGGGAACGCTGAAGACTGCAGCAGCCATGTCCACAGCTAGGTTGGGCACGCTGACCAGCATGTGCTGGTCGGTAAAGTCTGCCAGGGCCGAGAGATATGAGCCAGCCAGGATATTCCCGATTTCCTTTAATGCCGATTGCTGCAGGGGAGAGAGATTTGTGAAATCCGTCGACTCGTCAGAGATGAGGGTGGTCAATAATCTGTAGGCTGTGGCGCCGTCAAAAAGAACTAGTACTGTGCCAGGCAAATCGCCCAACACCTCCAAGTACACACAGGCCAGTACTTGGTCTGAACCGCCCACAAAATCAGCCACATGATCAAACCCGAGCAGGTCAACCTTGGGAACGGTGATGGTTATCTTGGTTCCCAGGATGTCGGCCATGGCTGTAGCCGCATGCCCGGTGCCGATGGTCCCAACTTCCGTAAGTAAATCGTGCTGGTTAAAGCTTAGCTTGCTGGACATAAGTTACAACCTGTCCAGGAGATTGATTTGGTCTGCCGTGAGGATACGCTCCATATCCAGGATGATAAGAAGGCGGTTACTGACCTTGGCCACCCCTGAAATGAACTGGGCATCGATGCCAGATACCAATGAGGGCGAGGGTTCAACCTGGTTAGAGTCCAGAGAAACCACGTCGGCAGCCGCGTCTATGGTCATCCCCACTATCTGTTTGCCCACATTGACAACGATAATCTTGGCATTGCTGTCCTCGGCGCCGCTGGACAGGCCCAGTCGTTTTTTCAGGTCAATTACCGGAATGACACTGCCCCGCAGGTTGCAAACGCCCTTGACAAAGGAAGGGGCGTTGGGAACCCGAGTCAGGGGAAGCATTTTTTCGATACCCCGAACCTGAAGAATTTCTACGCCATAGAGCTCATCTTCCAGCTGAAAAACCACATATTGTTTAAGCATGCTCAACCTCCCTAACTTTCACACCTGACAGTATGTTATTTATGTCCAGGATCAATACGACACTGCCATCCCCCAGGATGGTGCTGCCCAGGAAATTGTTAAAGTAGCTCTGCCCCCAGGTGACATTCTTAATGACGATATCCTGCTGGGCCAGAAGATCGTCAAGGATGAGTCCCACCTGACGCTCGCCATACCGCCCCACAACCAAGCTCATCTCTTGTGGAGGAGTATATTCGCTATAGCCCAGGAGGTGAGCTGCATGCACTATGGGCAGGACTTGGCCCCGTAGCATGACAATTTCTTGCTGACCCACAGTCTGAATCGATTCAGGGTAAATGATTTCGGTCTCTTGAACGAAGCTCAGAGGGATGACATAGATTTCGGTCCCAGCCCTTACCAACAGCCCTTGAATGATGGCTAAGGTCAATGGCAAGGTTATCCTGAAGGTTGCGCCAAGTTCTTTGTGGCTGATGACGTCAATGATGCCTCCCAAGGACTCAATTGAGTTCTTGACCACATCTAGGCCAACACCCCGCCCAGATAAGTCGGTGACGCTGTCGGAGGTAGTAAAGCCAGTGGTAAAAATACAATTGGCCAGATCTTCCTTATCGGGTTCAGGACCCAGGCCGAGACCTAACTCCCGGGCCTTGGCGCGGATTTTGGCCAAGTCCAGTCCATAGCCGTCATCGGCCACTTCGATGATTACCTGATTGCCCGTCTGATAGGCCCTGAGGGTGATTGTGCCGGTGACGGTCTTACCCCGACGGCTTCGTTCAGCGGGAGGTTCAATGCCATGGTCAACGGCATTGCGCAGTAGATGCATCAAGGGGTCGGCAATGTCTTCAATGATGGTGCGGTCCAATTCGGTTTCTGCGCCTTGAATCTCTAAAACGACGGATTTATTCAGGGATTTGGCAGTATCCCGGATCATCCGGGGAAAGCGGTTAAACACCGTCTCCAGGGGAATCATGCGCATCTTCATAACGATGCTCTGGAGGTCGGAGGTAAGAAGATGCTCAACGCCGTCGGACAGTTCGGCGTGAGGAGCGGCCGCCTCCTGGATGGAAGTCTTGTTGATAACCAATTCGCTGACCAGGTTCAAGAGCCGGTCAAGCTTTTCGGTATCCACCCGAACCGAGGCCGTACTTTTGACGGTGTGGGGTTCGTCGGAGCTGCTGACTGCTGCCTCAAGCCCAGGTTGGACTTGGTCTGATGAAGAATCTGGCCCTGCCAGGAAGTTGAAGGATGCTATCTCTATTCCATCCTCAAGGATGGCCCGGATTCTACTGGGGTTCTCTGCCCTCAATTGGCAAATTATCGAGTCTAGCTTGTCCAAGTTTGGCAGGGTGTCCCGAGAAGGGATAGTTTCCAAGACTGTACATATCTGGTCTAACTGATTGAGGATGACCAGGGCCCTGGCGGGCCGAAGCATACAATCCCTGCTGAACACCACTTCTATACTGAATATGCCTCCTTGCTCAACATCTTCAGGCTCAGCCTCTCCCCCATCCTCAGAAAACAAGGCCAAGATTTCTCTGATCCGCTGGTCCGAAAGGGGACGGGGTTCTCCAGTCTGCTCCAGGGCGTTGACTTGGGATTCTAGCTCGTCAATTACTGCAAAGAAACCATTGAAAAGGTAAGGGGAAACGGTGGCTTTCCCATGTCGGATATCATCCAGCAAGTATTCTGATTCATGGGCAAGGCTGCTGATCTCGGCAAATCCCATGGTGGCAGACATGCCTTTGATGGTATGAATAGCTCGAAATATCTCGCTGATTGCTTCAGAGTCTCGGTAATTATGTTCGAGGCGGAGGAGGTTTTCAGACATCTGCTGGATATTCTCTTTGCTCTCTTCGATGAAAACCGGTAGGTATGACTTAATATCCAAGTTATTATCCATAAGCCCAGCCTCCTAAAGTAAAGCCCGACGCAACGTCTCGACAACTTTTTGGGGATGAAATGGCTTATTTATAAAGTCTTTGGCGCCATTTTGAATAGCCTCCACCACCATGGCCTGTTGGCCCATGGCGGAGCACATTACAACCCTGGCCCGGGGATCATGCTGGCGTATTGTTTTCAGCACCGTGACCCCATCCATGCCTGGCATGGTGATATCCAGGGTGACCAAATCAGGTTTGAGCTCGAGGAACAGTGCTACCGCTTCTTGACCATTAGTTGCCTCGCCCACCACTTCAAAATTGTTCTTAGTCAATATATCTCTTATCATCATTCTCATAAATGCTGCATCATCAACTATGAGAACACGATTTTTGGACTCCATTTCCTCTCCCCCTTGTCTTTCTTTTCTACAGTTTTCGACAGAATCAGCCGATATTCCTGCTTAGAATTTCCAGTTTAAAAAAAAGGCCCTCAAAGAGGGCCTTGGCTTAGCGGTTCATGAGTTTTTCCAACTCAGGCATCAATTGATCGTTGAGAATTTTTATAAAGGTGCCTTTCATGCCCAAGGACCGGGATTCAATGACGCCAGCGCTTTCAAACTTGCGCAGAGCATTGACAATAACTGAGCGGGTAATGCCTACTCTGTCGGCTATTTTGCTGGCCACCAAGAGTCCTTCCCTGCCGTTGAGTTCGGTGAAAATATGTTCGACAGCTTCCTGCTCAGAGTAGGAGAGGGTATCCAGGGCCATCTTGACGACTGCCCGCCTCCGCTCTTCATCCGCCACCACCGAGGCCCGGGAGCGGAGGATTTCCATCCCGATAACGGTAGCCATGAACTCAGCAAGGACCTGTTCTTCTTCATCAAATTTGCTGGTCCTGGATAACAGCAGTGTTCCGACTCGCTGTCCGCCGCCATGAATGGGGATAACGGTGATATTCTCCCAGTTCAGATCGGCACTGACATCTGCACCCCTGGCGTTCACGAGGGTGGTGTTGACTTCCAAGAAAGCCTTGTTCAAGTCACCGGAGAAATCTGGGGTTTCAGCTCCGCTGGCAATGGATTCAGCCAATGCATTCCCCTTGCGACTAATGACGAGCACATCAGCGTCAGATACTTCCTGCAAAACTTCTGCAACTTCGCCGAAGTCCACAGGCTGGCCGGCTGCTCCCTCTAAAGTCTTGTACAGTCGGCGGGATTTCTGTAATAAGTTCTGCATCATTGATACCTCCATATATTTATTAAATTTGGGGCTAGGCTCTGGGATGACTCTTGTCGTATACTGCTTTAAGGCGTTCCCGGGTAACATGTGTGTATACCTGGGTGGAAGAAAGGCTGGAATGTCCCAATAGTTCCTGAACCGTTCGCAAATCAGCTCCGTTTTCCAGCAAATGGGTCGCAAAGCTGTGCCGGATTACGTGGGGAGATACTGAGCGGACTTGGGCTAAGCGCTTACAATACTTGGTCAGTATCCATCGCACCCCCCGTTGACTCAACACACCGCCGTTATTGTTTAGCCAAAGGGCCGGAGTAGCAGTGTGCAACAGTTGGGGGCGTCCCCTTTGCAGGTATTGCTCCAGGGCAATTACCGCTTGTGCATGAATTGGCAACAGCCTCTGTTTGTTACCCTTGCCAGTTACCAAGAGCTGATTACTATCCTGGCGAAAGTCCTTTTCCTCCAGGGCGACTAATTCGCCCACCCGAATCCCTGTCGCATACAGCAGCTCTAACATTGCCCGATCCCTAAGTCCCAGAGGGCTATCATCGGGAAGGGCCAAAAGACATGAGACTGTGTCAGGATAGAGGAATTTTGGCAAGGGTTTGCCGAATTTCGGAGTCCGAATTGTCTGAGCAGGGTTGGTACTAGATTGCTGGTTGAGGAGGCGGTAGCGATAGTAACTGCGCAACGCTGCCAACTTGCGAGCGGCAGTCCGTTTGGAGCACCCCCTGGCCTGAACCAACCCTAGGTACCTACGAATATGATTGCGGTTGACTTCTTGCGAGTCTTTGGGCAATGTTTGCATGAACTCCTGCAAGTCCTTTTCGTAGGCTTTGACGGTTTCCGGAGAAAAGCCACTTACCTTAAGCCAGTTAACATAATCTGTACTGTCCCCCATTATTTTAGCACCCTTATTATAATAACAAAGTGCAAATAGGAAAACAAGTTAGTTATTAAAATTTTTAGCGAACAAAACTATTTTTTTCTGACCTCTTTGGGCGTAATTGAGGCGACGCTCCTTTTTGCTCCCCCCCGGCACCGGGGGCAGCAGGCCAAAATTGGCGTTCATGGGCTGAAAATTGGGATTGGGTCGAGTCACATACTGGCTTAGGCAGCCCAACAAAGTCTCTTGGGGCAGTTCCAAAGATTCGCCCCTTAGCTCACTCCAGAGAGCCAAGGCGGCAACTAACCCTGAGCCCGTCGATTCTAGATAACCCTCAACCCCCGCCAGTTGACCGGCAATGTACAGGCCAGGGAATTCCCGCACAGAAAAGTTTTTGCCCAACACCCTGGGTCCATTAACATATGTATTGCGATGCATGACACCGTAGCGGACAAAGTTTGCCTTCTCCAAGCCAGGAATAAGCCTGAAGACATGCCGCTGCTCCCCCCAT
>DAIOXA010000097.1:0-6871 GCA_036758185.1 Bacillota bacterium | reverse complement strand
ACGGGGTTACTATACCAAGGGGCGCAATGATTGTCAATAGCCCTTGTAAAATACCCCCCCTTTTCCAGATAGGTGTAATGACTACGAGAATTTGATAGTATTAGTCTATGAAAGGGAGCCAACTAATGTAGAAACCAGCTCCACAAGGGGGGGACATTTTGATAGTGTATAAGCAAACTACAGGGTTTTCTCAAACAGCAGTAAGGGATCTCTATGAAGACGCCAACTGGTCGGCATATACCAAAGATATGCCCAAGCTCATGCGGGCCATCAGCCACTCCTTGGCTGTCATTACAGCTTGGGATGGTGAGACCCTAGTGGGACTGGTACGGGCCGTGGGGGACAGCGAGACCATCCTCTATATTCAAGACATCATTGTGCTGGCAGCCTATAAGCGCCGGGGAATAGGCACGACCCTCCTGAACAGCCTATTAGAGATTTATCCCCATGTGCGCCAAAGGGTACTCCTCACCGATAGTACTCCCGAGACCAGGGGATTCTACGAAGCCAACGGATTTCAATCTTGCGATAAGGGAACCTTGGTTGCCTTTGCCCAATTGTAGGGTACATAGCGGGCTTCTCCCCCCAGCCAGGATTCTACTGGGGAGTAGAGGTGTGCCTTTGAGGCTGACAACAATTTGCCAGTACTATTAGTCTAGGAAAAGGAGGAGTTATGGTTGCAGCCAACTAATATGGAATTAAACCAGTTACTCAAGTACATAGAGCAGATGAAAATGCGCAGGGGCTTTAACGGCGCCAGCATTGAGCAGGAGATGGTGCTCTTGACCGAAGAAGTGGGGGAGTTGGCCCACGAGGTCTGGGAGGTAGTGAAGGCCGGCGGTGCTAGCGATGACCTGCGCCGAGACCTAGCTTTTGAAGTTGTCGACTGCCTCATTTTCCTGCTTTCCATCGCCGGCATGGCGGGAATTGAGGATATCGAGGGGTATTTCCGGGAAAAAGAGGTCATCAATCGGCATCGCTTTGAATAGACACAGGGGGAATGCACTTGCGTAAGGATTATCATTTCTATAAACGGCACAATTGGAGTGTCTTGGCTACGGCAATGCCCCCGGTGGTGGTCAAGGTGCTGTTGGCGGCGGTGGCCTTGGTCTTCAGCTTGGCGCTATCTTCGGGGAGGAGGGGGTCCTGTATTGCGGGAGATCAGCAGAAAAATCCAGAAATTTGTTAAGGGGAGGGATTGGCGTGAATACATGTCTATGAGTTGGATTGACGGGGGGGGTGAGCTGCGAGGCTTTGCTTGCCCAAAGGCATGCACTAAACACTGCCGCATAAGCTATACTAAGGGAATGCAAAGGGCAGATTGCCGAATAAATTCTGAATTACATTGCTACAGTCTGCAGGGATTTTACAGTAACGCAACGAATATATAACTTAGGATAATTTCTCAAGCTAGGGGGTAGTTGTATGCAACTGGAAAAGTTAGAGGAGAGGCATATAAAACAACTGTTTCGTTGTATATTGGCCCTGCAAGATAACGACGAGTGCTATCGTTTTTTTGAGGATCTTTGCACCGTTAACGAGGTGAAATCCCTGGCACAACGCCTGGAAGTCGCTCGGATGTTGCGGGGAAAGGCAACCTATCACAAGATTGAAGAGGCCACCGGCGCCAGCACAGCAACCATCAGTCGGGTCAAGAGGTGTTTGGAGTACGGGGAGGGTGGCTACTCAGAATTACTACAGCGGATAAGTGAAGAAAATTGAGCTATGGGCCGTCATCGACGGCCCATAGCCAATATTTGCTCCATTTCATGGCAGAGAGTTGGAAGATGTGTTATAATCAATTGGATTAGTCCCAATGAGTGCAGTCATGGGTGCAGAAGGAGAATCTTGATGAGCGCAAAGTATAAGATTGTATGTGATTCCATTCAACAAGATATTGAAGGGGGAAAATACACCGAGGCGGGCAAGCTCCCCACCGAAGACGATCTGATTAAATTGTATCGGGTCAGTCGCAACACCATTCGCAAGGCTGTTGACCTATTGGTTAAACGGGGTGCAGTCATGCCTATTCAGGGTAGCGGCATTTTCCTGCGCAATGCCCCCACCGAAGGTTGTGTCAACCTGGAAAATTTCCACGGCCTCACCGCTGGCTTCAACAAACGCCGGGTCGAGGCCAAGGTCATAGATTTTAAGCTAATCGAAGCCGATGCAGAATTAGCTGAGATAATGCAGTGCTCGGTGGGTACCCCCCTCTACTATGTTGAGCGCCTGCGTTTAGTAGACGGTCAGAAGTTTGTTATTGAGTATTCCCATTTTAATAAAGATGTCATTCCTTATCTTAGTCGGGAGATCGCCAGTGCATCCATCTATCAGTATATTACCGGGGATCTCAAGAAGCAGATTGGCTATGTAGACAGGGTAATCGAAGCCGGTAGGCTCAGCAGCCATGATGCTGAATTGCTGGGTTTGCATGAGGGGGAGCCTGCCCTTATTTCCATCAACCGGGCCATGCTAAAGAGCGGGGTAATCTTCGACTATTCCATCGACATCCACAACTATAAGCACACCAAGTTCCTCAAACTCTCTAATTTCGTATAGAGAAACAGGGCGTTAGACGCCCTGTTTCTTATAGAGGTCGATGAATTCCTGGGCAATTATCTTTAAGGTCTCTGCCGACATCATCAAGTCCGCAGCATGGAGTAAGAGCAAGCTAACCTGGACGGCCTCGCCGCAGGCCTCCTGGTGGATCAGTTTGGCATGGGCTTGGTGGCCCTTGTGGAATTCCTTTTCCCCCTGGGCCATTTCGGCCTGGGCCTTGGTAAAATCCCCCTGTCTTGCGCCTCGAATTGCCTCCACAAAGTGGGAGCGGGCGCAGCCGTGATGGGATATCATCTTAAAGCATATGAGTTCTAGACCTTCCATTACTCTCACTCTCCTTGTATACAGTTGGCGCCATTGCTGGCAATTACCTGCTGATACCAGTAGAAAGAATCCTTTTTAATCCTTTGCAATTGCGCCTCAAAGTCTATGAACACAAAGCCATAGCGCTTGGCATAGCCATTGAGCCAGCTGAATAAGTCGGTAAAGGACCATGTACAATAGCCCAAGAGATCTACCCCTGCCTGTATTGCCTGGTGACAAGCCTGAATGTGTTGCCGTACGAAATTAATCCGATATGGATCGTGAATTTGCCCGCCTTCGACTTTATCATAGGCGCCCAAGCCATTTTCACTGATAAACACAGGTAGACTGTAGCGGTGATGCAACTGGAGCATACCGTACCGCAATCCATCGGGGTCGATTGCCCAGCCCCAGTCGGTATACTCAACCCTAGGGTTGGTGACGGTTTTATATAAACCTGCGACACCATTCCCCTGGTTGCCCTTCTGGCCGTTGGTATTCATACTGCCCAGGGAGACGCCGTTGGAGGGATTAGCTGCAATCATGGCAGTTTGGTAATAGTTGATGCCAATAAAGTCCGTCAGCCTTGCTGCTTGTAAGAGCTCTTTATCCTCGGGGAGTACTCGGGGCATGGCCCCCGCCTGGGTATAGTACGCTACCCCCAGGTCCGGGTACTCACCCCGGTGGTAGATATCCATCAGCCACCAGCAGTTGGTGGCATAATAGTTCTCCAGGGCACGGGTATCTTCCTCCTTGTCGCTGGCGGCATAGGCCGGGGTAAAGGCTATGGAAGAGCCGATATATCCAGGGTACCTGTCCTCTTTAAACAGCTTGACCACAGCGGCATGGGCCAAGGCGGTGTGGTGGTAGGTCTGCAAGTACGCCCTAAGGTCAGTCTTGCCCGGAGGATGCAACGCCAACTGATACCCTAATTGGGTAAAGATATTTGGTTCATTGAGGACTATCCAGTACTTGACCTGGGCGCTAAAGGCTTGGAAACAGGTCTTGGCATAGTTTAGGAAATCTCTAAGAATCTGCCTGGACTCCCAGCCGCCATATTCTTCCTGGAGGGCTAGGGGCAGGTCCCAATGGTAGAGGGTAACTACAGGCTCAATGTCATTGGCCCGGAGTTTGTCTATTAGCTGGGCATAGAAGGCCAGCCCTGCTGCGTTGACAGCGCCTTTACCTTGGGGGAAAATCCTCGGCCAGGCTATGGAAAAGCGATAGGCCTTTAGGCCCATTTCCTTCATCAGAGCTATGTCTTGACGGTAGCGCCGGTAATGGTCGGTGGCGGTGTTGCCGTTGGAGCCCTTATAGGTCTTACCCGGCAGCTGTACCCATTGGTCCCAGATGGATAGGCCCTTGCCATCGGCCAGATGGGCGCCTTCAACTTGATAGGCGGCGGAGGCGCTGCCCCAGAGAAAGTCCTGAGGAAAAATTGCCCTACTCATGGGTCACCCGAAAGAAGAGAGCCGGACCAAACTCCGATTTCTTAATTGCCTCCTTGACGATGCTGGCAGCCAACTCGCCGTCGCCACTATGCTGGAAATACATATTCATCCCCTCTGCCTTGGTCAGATGAAAAGAAACTGAATCAATGGTCTTTCCATCCAAGAGGGCAATTATAAAATCCCGCATCAGGGGAGATTGGACCAGGATCATGCCTTTCCATCTCCCTTCTCAATGACTTCCTTGAGGCGCCCCAGTTGAATCTCTAGGCGTTTTTTTGTTCCACTGCGGAAAATTGGCAAACTCATAAGCCAGTAATTCCAGGTTCGAAGTAAACTGCCCTGGTTTTTCCCCTTCACCGAGAGGGTCACCCTAGTAGAGTTGGCTTCCAGGGGTTCAACGACGTACTTGTTAATTACTATATCTTTTTTGTGCCCAGATTGAATGGCAATGGATTGGCCGGGCTTATATTCGATGACTTCTTGAGACACTTGGATGGCATTACCCACGTAATTTCGCGTTTGGATATTCAGCTTCTGGCCTAAGAGTTCTTTGTCATCACAATTAAAGGTTTTGCTAAACTCCGCTTCAATTATATTCCATACCCTTTGGGCATCCCGCTCAATGATTGTGGAATTTGAGACCATGGTACCACCCCTTGCTTAAAGGATAGTCCCGATTATTAACCGGGACTATCCTAAGAGCTAAATTTTGTTTTTCCCTAGCTGGCAAGCTTACCCTCCGACTCATCGACTTTCTCTTGCTGGCGGTTGGCGACCAGGACAAAGGGCAAGTAGATGATGAAGGCCAGGACCATGTTGACAAGGGCGACCAGGGCGGCGCCCAGGGAGCCGTTGGTGGCCAGGTATGCGTTGATGATTGGCGGCGTAGTCCAGGGGACCGAGTTGACTATGGGTCCGGCTATGCCTGTAACGGTAGCAAAATACGCTACTACGGTGAGGATGGGCTGGACCAGGAGAAAGGGAATAATGAAGATGGGGTTCAGGACAATGGGAATGCCGAAGAGGATGGGCTCGTTAATCATGAATATTCCTGGGGCAATTCCCAGCTTGGCGATTTCCTTATGCTCACGGACTTTGGAGAAGAGCAGGAAGGCTAGAATTAAGGGTAATGTTGCGCCGGATCCGCCGTGGAATACATAAGCATCCCAGGAACCTCGCACCCATATGGCCAATTCATTGGCGCCGGTGCCAATGGCTGTGATACCGTTGCCAAAGAGGTCGATGTTTTGCAGACCCAAGGTCCCATATACGGGACTCATGACGGCTTCGAGGATGTTGGCGCCATGGAGACCAAAGAACCAGAACAGGGGAATCAGGAAGGAAATGACCACAATGGAGATTACGCCTTGGCTTAGAGTCATCAGGGCTTGGGAAATGTTGATTTCAAACCAGGCGAAGATGTTCATTTCGGCGATTCTGTTGAAGAAATAGGCGACTATGGCGAAGGCAATGACGGTGATGAAGCCGGGGATGACTGCCATAAAGCCCCTGGTTACGGCAGGGGGCACCTGCTCGGGCATGGTGATGACCCAGTTTGCTCTGACGACAGCAAAGTAGATTTCTGGAGCGATGAGGCCGACGAGGAGGGCGATGAAAATGCCCTGGGCTCCTAGGTAGTTGCCGACCCAACTGGCGACATCGGGATTATTCCGGGTCAGTGCGCCCAACAAGATAAAACAAGCTACGTTGATGAGTCCTGTGGACAGTGCGTCCTGATCTTCTCCCCTGGCACGGTAATAGCCCAAGGAAAATACTAGACCCAGAGCCAAGATTGCCAATGTACCACTTTCCATCAAGCTGAAGAGCGGGGCCAGGTTAGTATTGGCCCAGACAATGAATGCGCTATCTCCGCCGATGAAGTTTGCCAATAGGGACCAAGGGACAAAGAAGACGTTGTTGAGCAGAACTGCAAAGGCGCCCACCATTACCAGCGGCATCAAGCCGGCAAAGGCGTCACGGATGGCAACGAGGTGCTTCTGACCGCCAATCTTGGCGGCAATGGGAACAAACCTGCGTTCCAGGAAAGCAACAAGACCTGACATTTTTCTCCCCCTCATAATTATTTTGGAGTACTTATGTCAATACCCCAACCATGGCTCGGATGCCGTCAAGCCAGGCCAGAGTAATGCCACCTAGGCTTGGTCCAATTCCATTAAGGCGTCATCCAACACTCGAGCCCCGTCCATGCGGCCATAGGCCCGCAT
This sequence comes from Bacillota bacterium, assembly GCA_036758185.1. GTDB lineage: Bacteria > Bacillota > Proteinivoracia > UBA4975 > UBA4975 > DAIOXA01. Next base: position 333 of record DAIOXA010000097.1, on the reverse strand, counting down.
ATCGATAACCTGGACGGGAACGCTTGCCGCCTTGGTCATTTCATCCTTCAAAAATCGGACTTGAGGTCCTAGCAGTATAATGTCTACTTGGTTGACAAATCTCTTAGCTTCGGCGACACCGTGGGCAAGAATTTCCAGCTCCAGCCCCCGCTCCTCTGCCACCTTGGTCATCTTGGTAACCAAGAGGCTGGTGGACATCCCTGCCGAGCAAATCAAGAGGATCTTCATTCCTCTTCGCTCCCTCCTAAATCGATTTTGCTGGTAAAGACGTCAAATATTTATTGGCATCTATTTCATTTATTATTATATCTTGATACAATAATACTGTAAAGA
>DAIOXA010000096.1:2607-6889 GCA_036758185.1 Bacillota bacterium | reverse complement strand
GAAAATACCAGGTGGGTCCAGGTGTGGGGCTGCAGGGTGGGGGGGTTGGTATACGTCCCCCGGAACTTGGTAGCCCCCGCGGGTAACTGGTTCCACTCCTTGCAGGAGACCTGGCAACCTCGGCAGGCCATACATTTATAGGTATCAATTAGCACGATATTGGCCATGCTACGCCCTCCTTATATTGCACAAAAAGGCTTTGTATTCGGGGATGGAGGTGTTGGGGTCTCCGACATGGGATGTGAGCATGTTGGCGCTGTCGCCGGGGAAGAGTCCCCGATACCCCCAGTGCCAAGGCATCCCCACTATTTCAACCATTTTTCCGTCTACCTCTAAGGGCTTGAGACGGCGGGTGACATAGGCAATCGCTCGGATTTCTCCCCGGGGGGTGCTGACCAGCACTTGATTGCCGTTGGCTATCCCTAAACGGCCAGCCAGCTGAGTGCTAATTTCGACAAACATTTCGGGAAACAATTCTGCTAACCAGGGGCTGTTGCGGGTCATGATTCCGCTCTGCCAGTGCTCACTGACACGATAGGTGGTGCCGATGTATGGATAATTAGCGGTGGTGGCCAACTCACCCAGCCCCTTCATCCAGGCAATGGCAGGGTTGTTCTGCTGCCGGCTGATGATATTGCGTACCGGACTCTCCACCGGTTCGTAGTGCTCTGGCAGGGGGCCGTCCACCAAGGTGGGGGCAAAGAGGCGAGCCTGGAGCTCGGGCAGCATAATAAAGGGGGTGCGGGCAGTGTTCTCCGGCGGATTATCCTTCCAACCAAAGTCGGGTACGTCATTCATCTGCCACTGGCCATCTTGCCACCAAATGAGAGGTACTTCGCTATTCCAGGGCTTGCCGCTGGGATCACTGGAGCAGCGGTTGTAGAGGATGCGCCGGTTGAGGGGCCAGACATAGGACCGCAGGCCGTACTGCCATCATCCTTGAGGGCAGTAAAGTTGGCCAGGGGCTGGCCCTGGGGGTCGTAGCCATTGATTTCCAGAGCTACCTTCTCGATGTCCGGCTCGTCATCATCGCCGTACTGCCAATTCATGTGCACAATTGGGTCGGGAAAGGCGCCGCCTTGCCGATAAGCTTCGCGGATGGCCTTGAACAGCCTATCTGCTATCCAGAGGTCGGACCTGGCATCACCCGGCGGAAGTATGGCCTGGTAGCGCCATTGAATCCAGCGCCCACTATTGCTGACGGAGCCATCCTTTTCATAGGATGAAGCGGCGGGCAACAAAAAGACTTCGGTCTTAATATCTTCAGGATTTACGTCGGGACGGCGCCAGAAACTGGCGGTCTCGGTTTCAAATATGTCCACAGCTACCATCCAGTCCAGGTTCTCCATGGCTGTGCGTTCTAGGCCGGCTTGGGGTCCGCCCACGGCAGGGTTCTGCCCCCAGACAAACATGCCCTGTATTTCCCCTTCATTCATGGCTTCGAAGATAGAAATGTGGGAGCGGTTGCGCCCGTCCAGTTTGGGCAGCCAGTTATAGCTATATTCATTGCCGGCGATGGCATTGTCTCCCCACCAAGCCTTGAGGAGGCTGACGAGGAACTTGGGCTTGTTGGACCAGTAGCCGCTGGCCGGGGTTTCCTTGGCATTGTAGTCGGCCAGAGTGGGATGATCCTTGGCTTGGGGTATGTTGAGATAGCCGGGTAGCAGGTGAAAGAGCATGGCCATGTCGGGGGATCCCTGAACATTGGCTTCGCCCCGCTGGGCATTGACGCCGCCGCCGGGGATGCCGATATTGCCCAGGAGGAGTTGAAGTATTGCAGTGGCCCGCACGTTCTGGGAACCGTGGGTGGACTGGGTAATGCCCATGGCGTACAGGATGTTGCCGGCCTTACTTGGGGCGCCGGTAGCGCAGAAGGTCTCGGCCACCTTGTCAAAGTCGTTGGGGTGGCAGCCCACAGTCTTGCACACTGTTTCCCGGTCATACCGGGAATAATGGGTTTTTAGGACCTGAAAGACGCAGCGGGGATGCTGGAGGTCGGGGTCCTGGCGTGGCTGGCCCTCATTGTCCAGCTCATACTGCCAGGTATCCCGGTTGTAAGTGTTGGCGTCCAGGCCGGAAAAGACCCCCTGCTCAAAGGAGTAGTCTTCCCTAAGGATGTAAGCGGCATTGGTGTAATTGGCAACATATTCGTGCTGGTACAGGTTATTGGCCAGGGCGTAGTTGATCAGTCCCCCCAGGAGGGCTATGTCAGTGCCAGGGCGCAGAGGCAGCCAGATATCTGACACTGCCGCCGTCCGGGTCAGTCTCGGGTCAATGCTGATGAGCTTGGCCCCCTTGGCCCGGGCCTTATCGATCCAACGCATGGACATGGGATGGTTCTCGGCGGTATTGACGCCGATGGCCATGATGACGTCGGAGTGTTGATAATCTATCCAGTGATTGGTCATTGCTCCTCTACCGAATGAGTTGGCCAGACCGGCCACGGTGGAGGAGTGTCAGAGGCGGGCGTGGTGGTCCAGGTTGACAACACCTAAGCCGCGCATGAGCTTGGCCAAGAGGTAGTTCTCCTCATTGTCCAGGGCGGCGCTGCCCAAGTGGGCAATGGCGGTGGTCCTATTGACCATGACGCCGTCTTCTTCCTTGACAAAGGTTGCATCCCGGGTGTCCTTAACCCTTTGGGCAATGCGGTCCAGCGCCCATTGCCAATCCCGCTCTTCCCAGACCGTGCTGTGGGGCGCCCGATAGAGGACCCGGGTCAGGCGGTTGGGGTTGAGTTCTGGGTTGTGATTCCGATAGTTGTAGACTGTGTTCAAGTTGAGGAGGGAAGCCCCCTTGCTGCACAATGCCCCTTCATTGATGGGATGATCGGGGTCTCCGCTGATGCTAATCAGGCGTTCGCCTTGGACATAGCATATCAGTCCGCAGCCACAGGAGCAGTAAGGGCAGACAGTGGCAACCTCCCGGGCCGTTTCCAGCCTCAGGGTAAAGGCGGGGTCGCTATCCCAGTCGCACCCAGCAATGGTCGCAGCAAGGGCGGCGGTGCCGGTAATCTTGAAAAATTCTCGTCTGGTAATCTGCATGGCAATCACCTCATTCATTGTTTGAGCCTTTGGGGATGGGATGCCGGGCGATACCCCTTGCGCTGGGCCAGGATATCTAGGTTGACGGTGGCAGAGTTCTCTACCTGCAGGTCGCACTCCCCACTGGCTTCGGTGCAATCGGTAATCTTGAGATAGTGACCACAATCCTCACATGCCTGAATCCTGCGCCTGCCATCTCCACCCAGCGGCGTCAGGAGCAAGAGTCCGTCCTGGCCCTGGTTGCCACACACGGGGCAAAGGGTTCGGGAATAGGTCCACTGGGTATCACACAGCCAGCATCCCAGAATTCTGCGGCCGTCCCCCGGCCTATTAAATCCGTTGACGGGATGCTGGCCGCACACAGGACACCAACCCTTCTGCCAATTAGCCAGGCTTGCGCTCTGTTGCTTGCTGGCATAGGCGGTGTAAAAGGGAACGAAGGCAGCCAGCAGCAGCATGCACAGTTCCTCAGGCGCCATGGCGTTGCAGCCATACAGTCGCGCTTCTTCCACGGCCATTTCCAGAGCCCGGGGCAAGTCTAGTTCTGGGGAATGCTGCACAGCTTCTGTCAGCTCTAGCAGAACCTCATCCTTGAGCCCGGAAAGGAGGGGTACAAAATCGGCCTCGGGCTTCTGTTCAGTAAGGAGCGGAGCAATGCGCAGGCAAATCTCACGGAATAACTGGGGAGAAAAGGGAAGGGTCTCGGTTTCTAGGATGTACGTTTCTGGAAGTACTACGTTGACTTGGATGGGCAGTTCCTGAATTATTCGGTCTCGGTAACTGCGCTGCACCGCAAGCAAGTGAGCATGGACATCGCGGATGACACGGGTCATTGCTTCTGGTTCTGCATGCAATGAACACCACCTCCTGTTTAGTTCACCTGTTACAATTAGGCGCTGCGACAAAAAATTCCTGCAACTATAGATACTTCCTATGCCCAATAGAATTGCTTATAAAAAGACGGAGGCCAGAAGTCGGATGCCGGAGGTCGGAATGCAAGCCCGTCTTGAAAAAAACAGAAGTCAGAGGTCGGAACGTAGGCCCGTCTATGGGAAGCAAAGGACACTCCCTAGTAACGGCCCAACAACCATCCGACTTCCGACTTCTGACATCTGACCTCCGTTTTCTGGGGCCTGTAAATATTACTATATCGCCGGGCGATTACTGGCCGGGGCCAGGATTTCCCGGTGAAGCAAAGCGGCGACACCGTCTTCATCATTGCTGTGAGTTAGATGGTCGGC
>DAIOXA010000096.1:0-2573 GCA_036758185.1 Bacillota bacterium | reverse complement strand
AGCCAGCAGTCTCTACCATGGAGAGGTCGTTGAGGTTATCCCCTATGGCCACCGTTTCTGCCAAGGCAACTCCCAAATGTCGGGCGAGCACCTTGAGGGCATTGCCCTTGCTGACCCGGGCAGCCATGATCTCCAAGTACATGCGCCCTCCCTGGCCGGGATAGAATTCCACCGTCAAACCCAATCCCTGGGCCCGGCGCTGGAATTTATCCTGTTGTTCATGGGGGCCGCTGCAAAAGAACTTGTGCACCTTTGCCTGCCCCCGGACCAGTAGCTGAGGTAAGTTGTCCTTGTGCTTTATGGCGCAGCGCCGGTATTCCCTGAAGGCATATAGGAAGGGCTTTACCTTGTCGTCGCAGATTGCCCGAATCCACTGAAGCAAACTGGGCTGAGGGCCTGCGGTGTACATCCCCTGGCGATGGTAGGCCTGCACAAAGAGACCTGCCTCCAACATCTCCTCCAGAAGCTGTGCAGCAATTGCTTGGGGCAGTGGCGCCTCATGCAGGACATTGCCCCCCCGATCTATGATAATGGCGCCGTTGGCGCAAATCAGAGGTAAGTCGATGGTCAATTGGTCTGCGTAGTTGAGGGCAGAATGAAAGCTGCGGCCGGTTGCCAAGGTAACTAGCATGCCCTGATCCTGGGCCGCGGCTATGGCCTGACGGGTGATGTCAGTAAGTTTCATTTTTGAGGTGATGAGAGTTCCGTCTATATCTATGGCAACTAGTTTGTAGATACTAACGCCCCCTTTCCCATTTCTTCATTATATCTTAGGTGCAAGATTATTCAAGTCGAGTTTTCCCCCCTTTTTTGGTATATTATTAGGCAAAGGAGTGATGGAACTATGCCGGAAATCCGCAAACTCGAACCCGATGACTTTAAATACTTACTGGTCATTGAGACAGAAAGCTTTTTCAGCGGGTACAGTCCTTATTTCATTAAAATGATTCCGATTATATACAGCAATACTTCCTTTATTTCCGTCCAAGGCAGGAGTGCCCAAGGCTACGTCGCCGCTGCCCTTGATCAGAACAACCCTCAGCGGGCCTGGATTCTCAGCCTGGCGGTGCGCCCCAAGTACAGGGGTTGCAGCCTAGGCGAAAGGCTGATGCTCCGCGCCCTAGATTCCCTACAGGAGCTAAAGGTTCAGGAAATCCTGCTGTCGGTGGCGCCAGAGAATGTGCAAGCGGTGAACCTGTATAAAAAGCTTGATTTTACTGAGGGCAAGCTGATCCATGACTTCTTTGGTCCCGGAGAGCATCGAATGCTGATGAAAAAAACCTTGACCATCTGAAATATTTGCACCGCAACTGTCAATAGATATATACTAGAGACAGTCGCCGGAGGTGGGTGCTATGGTAATCAAGGAAGTCTGGAGCTGGATTAAGTCCCTGGTGTTGGCAGTAATACTGGCTCTACTCCTCCGGGAATATGTGCTGGGCTTTTATGTTGTCGACGGCAGTTCCATGCAGCCAACCCTGGAAAACGGCGAACTGGTAGCCATCAATAAACTGGTATACAGATTGAATGAACCCCGCCACGGCGACGTGGTAGTCTTTGCCCCAGAGGGACCGCCCTTTGGCTTTTCAGACAAGCGCGTATTCATAAAGCGCATCATCGCCCTGCCGGGAGATTTTCTAGAAATCCAAGAGGGCGCCCTTCTCCTCAACGGGCAGCCCCTAGTCGAGACATATGTAGATGAAAAAATGCAGGGGAACTTTGGACCCCTCCTTATCCAGGAAGGCTTTTTCTTTGTCATGGGAGACAATCGCAGCCCCAGGGGAAGTTGGGACAGCCGGGAGTTTGGCCCCGTCCCCTTGGATACCCTCTTAGGCCGGGCAGATTTGGTCGTCTTTCCCATTCCTGGTAAAGTTAATGCAGGGAGGCAGTAAAGGATGAGTAAAGAGATCTGGAGTTGGGTGCGGACGTTTTTACTGGCCATTGTCATCGCCCTCTTGATCCGCAATTATGTCTTCGCCCTCTATGTCGTCGATGGCAGTTCTATGCAACCCACCTTGGCCGACGGGCAGATCCTCATGGTCAACAACCTCAGGTACAGAATATGGGAACCCCAACGGGGGGATGTCATCGTCTTTACCAAAGAGGGAATTTCAGGTACCCATCGCGGCAATTGGCTGGTGGGAGGTAATGCACTGGTCAAGCGGGTAATCGCCCTGCCTGGGGATACGGTGTTTATTGATAACGGCCAGATCTTCGTCAATGACGTGGCCCTGACTGAGGAATATATTGATTACCAGCTGGTGGATAATTATGGCCCCATTACCGTGGAGGAGGGCCACCTCTTTGTGCTGGGAGACAACCGTTACCCCGGCGGCAGCCTGGATAGCAGAAGCTTTGGCACCATCCCCATCTCCAGTGTTGTGGGCCGGGCAGACTTTGTCGTCCTCCCTGATCCCCATAAGGTGGACTAAGAGGCATAGAATATGGTATGATGTTCCTAAAGGTAGAGTAGATACTGCGCGTCAAGTGCCGAGGGATGGGATGTCGCCGTCGGACGAAAGGCCTAGCCTGCGGTGCAGTATCGCGTCCGCTGCCGCCCAAGGAAGTAATTG
>DAIOXA010000095.1:5498-6901 GCA_036758185.1 Bacillota bacterium | reverse complement strand
TTTTTTCTTTTCCCCAATTGGCAGGTAAGTAACGCAGTAACGTTGAATACATATATCCAGAAAGAGGTGTTGCCTAGATGGAAAAAGGTGTGAAGAGTGCTCTTCATGCATTGGTGGGGTTGGGCGTGATTTTTGTGTTGCTAAACCATGGCCGGGAGATGGCGACAATCCTAACCCCCGTAATGCTGGCCGTTCTCTTAACCTTACTGCTATTGCCTCTGGTGGATTACTTAGATAAAAAACTAAAGTCCAGGTTGGCTGCTGCCACGATTGTACTCCTTCCCACCTTTATATTAATTGCCACGGTGCTCTGGATGGCAATAAATAGACTGTATCGGGAGGCCGAGGGTTTTGTTCGCGCAGCGCCAACCCTGATGCCCATGCTGGAAAAGTTGTTTAATGAGCGCATTTGGCCCCTGGTCAAGGGGACCACTTATGAAGAGACCTTATTGGTGATATTAGATAATGTTGTCCTGCGCAGTATAGAATACTTGCAGAATCTGGCCATGTCCCTTATTGGCTCGGGAATATCCTTTATAACTTCCCTGCCGGGACTGTTTGTGGCCATTATGGTTACTTTAATTCTCGTGTTTTACCTGATATACGATAAAAAGTGGGTTTTTGCCTTGATTCCTGGGGCTACAGAGAGCATCGACAAGGTTATAAAATCAATCCACGGCTATATTAAAACGCAATTTTTTTTGATTACTATAACGGCGGGTATTTGTATGGGCGCCTTTGCTCTAATGGGGATTCCCTATGTCTTGATGTTGGGTGGGCTGATTGCAATTTTTGACATACTACCCATTCTAGGTGCCGGCACCCTGCTGGTTCCCATGGTGGTTTGGTACTTTTGGATCGGAGAACCCCTCTTGGCAATTTTGCTTGCCTTGCTGTACATCGTCATTATCGTCGTAAGGCAGGTAGTCGAACCAAGACTCCTGGCCCATAACCTGGGGATTCACCCCATAGTAGCAATACTCTCTGTGTTTTTAGGTCTCAAGTTGTTTGGCCCCATTGGTCTTATCCTGCTTCCCCTCACCGCGTCTATTGCCGGGGGCTTTCCCCGCTTTCGTTGGTTGAGACGGTAACTATTAGAGATTAGGAGTGATATAGTGCCGGCAAATCTTACACAACAGTATTATGCAGCTGAAGAAGCTTACAAGAAGGCCAGCACCCCTGAAGAAAAGCTCGCCGCCTTGGAAGAGATGCTGGCCACAATTCCGAAGCATAAGGGAACCGAAAAGCTGCAGGCGGAATTAAAAAAGCGACTCTCTAAAATGCGCAAAGACGATGGCCAGAGTAAAGGCGGCGGTAGTCGTCAGGAAGACCCTTTTCTCATCGACAGCCAGGGCGCCGGTCAGGTCTTTCTTATGGGTTGGCCCAATGCAGGAAAGTCTGCC
>DAIOXA010000095.1:3555-5488 GCA_036758185.1 Bacillota bacterium | reverse complement strand
GGGCACGCTGACCAATGCTAAGGTGCAAGTTGCGGAGTATCCCTTTTCCACAGCTCTGCCCGTTCCCGGCATGATGCACTATGAAGACGTGGGTATTCAGTTAGTGGATGCCCCGCCCTTTGTGCCTGAGGGCATTCAGGGCAATTTTAGCACCGCTCTGCGCAACAGTGATATGCTCTTGCTGGTCCTGGATCTGTCTGACCCAGACTGTGTTGATCATCTAGATTCCATGCTAGAGTACTTGAGGGAAAAGAGAATTTTACGGGATGAAGTGCCCCAGGGTGTGCGTGCCTTAACCATGGAAAAACTGCTGGTGCTAGGCAATAAGGTTGATGTAGTGGACGGTGATGAAGTAATCCAGCTCATCCAAGAGTTAATCCCCGACTGTCCCACCATATTGCCTGTTTCTGCCAACACGGGGGAAAACCTAGGGGAATTTAAGTACCTGGTCTTCCAACGCCTCAACGTCATTCGAGTCTACACAAAAAAGCCAGGGAAACAACCGGATATGGGTCGCCCATTCATTCTGCCCCATGGCAGCACCGTCTATCAACTGGCAGAGTCCATACATAAGGACATTGCCGATAACCTGCGCACTGCCAAGGTGTGGGGATCATCCAAATTTGATGGCCAAGCTGTAAATCACGACTATGTCCTCTCTGACCGGGATATAGTAGAGCTAAACGACTAAAAAACAGGGATGTCTGTAGACAATCCCTGTTTTTATTTACTTATACGAGTAAATAAATTCATTTAACCACGAGATTGATGAGTTTATCCGGAACCCAAATGAATTTGACGATATTTTTACCATCAAGCAGGGTAGCTATTTTCGGGGATTCATGGGCAGCAGCCATAGCTTCATCTTTGCTGAGTCCCGTAGGCACTGAGATAGTGTCCCGGAGCTTGCCATTGATCTGGATGGGTACGACGATGGCATCCTCCACCAGGGCATCGGGATCGTACTGGGGCCAGGCTTGGACATGTACGCTCTGGGTATGACCCAGGCGGCGCCAGAGCTCTTCGGAGATAAAGGGCGCCACAGGCGCCAGCATCAATACCAGGCTATCAATGGCCATTTGCCAGAGGGCTGTACCGCATAGATTGCCGCCCTGATGTTTTGCGAGGCTGTTGGTAAACTCCATGAGGGCAGCGATCATGGTATTAAACTTAAAGTTCTCCATATCTTTGGTTACTCTAGCAATCGTCTTGTTGAGGAGACGCTGGAAATCCTTTTCGCCAATATCTTCCGGCTCTCTGCCAGGGGAGGGGGCACCGGTGACCAAGCGCCACACCCGGTTAAAAAAGCGGGTAATGCCACCTATCCCATCGCTGTTCCAAGGTCCGCCCAGTTCCCAGGGGGCCATGAACATCAGGTAGACTCGCACCGCATCGGCGCCGTACTCTGAGACTAAATTGTCGGGAGAAACTACATTGCCCCGGGATTTACTCATTTTTTCCGAGTCCTCGCCCAAGATGATGCCCTGGTTAAACAGTGAGCGTACGGGTTCAGAGAATCCTATTAAGCCCATATCTCGCATGGCCTTGGTAAAGAAGCGAAAGTAGAGAAGATGCATTGTGGCATGTTCCACTCCGCCGGTGTACTGGTCCACCGGCAGCCAGTATTCAACCTCCTTTGCGGTAAAGGGGTAAGCGTCCTCTTTAGGGTTGGTATAGCGATACTGGTACCAGGAGGAGTCAAAGAAGGTATCCAGGGTGTCTGTCTCCCGCTGGGCGGGTTCGCCACAGGTGGGTCAGGTGGTGTAAAGAAATTCTTCGTGGAAGCGCAGGGGCGATTCACCCGTGGGGCTGAACTGGGCGTCGGCGGGTAGCAGTACTGGCAGTTCATTTTCCGGAACCGCCACGGGACCGCAAGCTGGGCAGTGGATGATGGGAATGGGGGTACCCCAATAGCGCTGACGGCTGACCAGCC
>DAIOXA010000095.1:804-3520 GCA_036758185.1 Bacillota bacterium | reverse complement strand
GATACCCCGTTCTTCCAGGTCGGCGGCGATTTTTTCTATGGCTTGGGAACTGTCCATACCGTTCCAAACCCCGGAATTGACCAATGTGCCCGCGTCGGAGTAAGCCTCTGTCAGGGACTCTGGCAGGCCCTGGGCCGGGGAGATGACAACGGGGATGGGCAGTTTGTATTTTCGGGCAAAGTCAAAATCCCGCTGGTCATGGGCGGGGACCGCCATGATGGAGCCAGTTCCGTAGCCCATGAGGACATAATCGGCGATGAAAATGGGGATATCTTGGCCAGTATAGGGGTGGATGGCATAGGCGCCGGTAAAGACTCCATCTTTTTTCTGAGCTGTGCTCAGACGCTCTATTTCAGTGCGTAGCGTGGCTGCCTGGGTGTACGCCTCCACTGCGCTACGCCTATCCGGTGCGGTGATTATGGCCACCAATGGATGTTCCGGTGCCAGGACAACAAAGGCCATGCCAAAGATGGTGTCTATGCGGGTGGTAAAGACAGCGAATTTTTCTGCGCTATTCTTGACCTGCATTGTAAACTCGACACCTTGACTGCGCCCGATCCAGTTAGTCTGCATTGCCTTAACCCGCTCTGGCCATTCCAGGTCAGAAAAGTCCAGAAGCTCGTCGGCATAGTCGGTGATTTTGAGAAACCATTGGTTGAGCTCTCGCTTAATTACCGTGGTGTCGCAGCGTTCGCAAGCCCTATTGTCTCCGACAACCTGCTCCCGGGCCAAAGTGGTATTGCAATTGGGACACCAGTCCACCGGTGCGTGTCTTTTATAAGCCAGCTTGTGCTCAAAGAACTTGAGGAATAGCCACTGATTCCACTTATAGTATTCTGGAGAGCAGGTAATGATTTCCCGATCCCAGTCAAACATTGCCCCCATGGACTGCAATTGTCGGCGCATGCGTTCAATATTGGCGTAGGTCCATTTCTCGGGGTGGATATTGTGTTTGATGGCGGCGTTTTCTGCCGGCAGGCCAAAGGCGTCAAAGCCCATGGGGAAAAGGACATTGTAGCCACACATCCGCTTATAACGCGCTCGGGTGTCCGAGGGAGAGATTGCATACCAATGGCCAATGTGCAAGTCGCCACTGGGATAGGGGAACATAGTTAGGGCATAGTATTTTTCCCGGCTTTCATCCCGTCCGGTCTTGTACAAACCCTGTTTTTCCCAGGCCTGTTTCCATTTTTCCTCGATCTCTTTAAAATTATAGCTCAAGATAATCCCTCCTTATTCACCAGGGTAACAAAAAAAGGAACCCGTCATTCAGGGACGAGGGTTCCCGCGGTACCACCCTGGTTGCATGTTAAATGCCAACTCCAGCGGCATTAACGGCGCCAACCGGGCAGAATTGTTACCTTCTGCCGACTCCGGGCTGAGTTCACGAGCTTTCAGTGCCAGCCTTGCAGCCAAGGGCCGACTCTCTGCTTACTGATTACTTCGCTACTACTGCCCATCATTGCCTTTAATCTTGGGTTGTTGGTATATAATAAGTCATAGTTTGGCAGATGTCAAGAATGGAGCAGATAAAACATGGTAATTGCCCAGATGATCCGGGGATTTCCCGACGTAAAGGCGCAACTCAGAGATTATCAGCAGTTTCTCGTAAGTACCCCCGGGCCCCTGGCCCAGCAGGGCCTGGATAGCATCCGGGATAAGGCCTTTCATTGTCTGGGGGGTAGTGTGTATGCCCAAATGGCCCCTGGTCGGCATAGAAAGCAGATCCTCAAGTTCATCATCGCCTTTCAGACCATCAGCGACTACCTGGATAACCTCTGTGATCGCTTTGGGGTTCAGTCTGAACAAAGTTTCCGCCAGCTGCATTTAGCGATGCTGGATAGCCTCCAGCCCGGCGCCCAAGGGTTCAGTGATTACTATGCCCACTTTCCCCAAAGGGAGGACAGGGGCTACCTGCAGAGACTGGTCACCGACTGCCGAGGGGCGCTCTTGGGCATTCCCGCCTTTGTTGGCTGCAAGAATAGGGTGGAGGAACTGACCAAGCTCTATATTGATTTACAGAGTTACAAGCATATGGAGCGCTCCCTTGGCGAGGAAGCCCTGGCGGCTCACTATGAACGCCAGGGGAGCATGTTTCCCGGCTTGCACTGGTGGGAGTATGCCGCGGCCTGTGGGTCCACCCTGGGAATTTTCACTATGTTGGCATCCCAGCAAGACCCTGAAGAACTTTGGTGGGCTTACATGCCTTGGGTCAACGGCTTCCACATCCTCTTGGATTATTATATCGATCAGGAGGAGGATAGCCAGCATGATGACATGAACCTAGTCTCCTATTATGACAGCCGAGACGAGCAAATCCGGCGCCTCCTTTGGTTCTATCGGCGTAGCCAGCACGTAGTACGGGGTTTGGTGGACAGTCGCTTTCACGCCTTAATTCTCGATGGCTTGTTGGCCCTATATCTTTCTGATGCCAAGGCGCGGTCGTCCCAATTAACCGATGCCAGTCTTCGTTTGCTGCGCCAGGCAAACTTACGTGCCCGAGTACTGGAAAGGCTGGCCCGGGCGTTGCGGCACCGGGGCGTGATTTGACAGAGTGGTGCAACGCTCCTGCAGTGCTCCAGCCAGTCCATCCAAGACCAGTGTGGCATGGCAACGAGGAAGCCCCACCAGCATTTCTCGGGCCATCCCGATATGCTTGCTGGCGACGTCGGTAGCCCTTTCCAGAGCCCTGGTCTCAGTTAATTCCCTGGCCAAC
>DAIOXA010000095.1:0-794 GCA_036758185.1 Bacillota bacterium | reverse complement strand
TCCGGCTCTACTCTTTGATGCTGCGCCAGCAGGCTCTGGATGCGGCTTCTGCTCTTGGCATTGGCCAAGATATAGAGGAGGGGCAGCGTAGTGAGGCCATTTTTCAGGTCATTGCCCTGGTTTTTGCCAGATTGAGCGCTGCCCAGGACGTAGTCCCCTATGTCGTCGATGATCTGGTAGGCTAACCCTAGGTGAATGCCATACTTGCCAAGCAAATCCACCTGCTCCAAGGGCATTGAACTGATCAGGCCGCCACACTCGCAGCTAGCTGCCAAGAGACTGGCCGTCTTACCGATTATGATTTTTACATATGTGTCTGCGGTTACCCTCAAATCATATTGGGCTCCAAGTTGTGATAGCTCTGCCTGGCACATGGCTGCAATGGCATCTGTCATAATCTCCAGGGCGCCGGGGAATGCACTGAGGATGGAAAAGGCCTTGGCAAACAAAAAGTCCCCGGCCAGGACGCTCTTGGCATTGCCCCATTTATTTGGGGCGCTGGGCTGCCCCCGACGCAGATCCGCTTCATCCACCACATCGTCATGGAGGAGGGAGGCAGTGTGAATCAATTCTGCCGCTGCGGCGATGTCCACCCTAATATCAAGATTGGCGCCGTAGATGTCGGAACAGAGCAGGGTCAGGAGGGGTCGAAGGCGCTTGCCACCCAAATCCAGGATGTACTGGGCTATCTCACCCAATTGTTGGGATTCGGTCTGCACTAATTCCCGCAGGCGGTCTTCTACCAGAGACATTTCTGGTACGGACAGTGTACGCAGTTGCTCTTTAGTCAAATG
>DAIOXA010000094.1:0-6915 GCA_036758185.1 Bacillota bacterium | reverse complement strand
TACACAATTTCTTAAAAGCCGTAGGCACAACATTATACAAGTAACGCTTGCAATCCCGAGGATTCCTCTGGGCTACTTCTACTTGACAGGGCAACTAGCACTGCAGTACAATTTCCGCTGCCTAGTTCAATACTGGGGGTGTGGGAAGGAGTTTAGATGGCGTTATTAAGGGATTTTATTTCGGCAAGGAATGCTGTGTAGTTTGAACGCCACAATTGTAGTAGGTAATCGGAATACCCTTGAAGGATGCCGGGAGCCTTGCTATGTACTACCTCAACCACAGCATCCACATCTTTTCCCCTCATATTAATGTCTAATTTCTTTCTGTTCTTTCGAAAGATAACCAGGCTATAGGTTTTGCCCGCGGGGATGATGAAATTAATTCTATGCTTGGTAATATGTTTGTACATCCACAGCACATCTTGCAGGGGCACAAGGGTCAATCCAAATGGCTTTTCTTTCACCAACCACTCATAAGACACAATTATTTTCTTCCCAATTGGGATCCCAGTGCTAGCCAGATCTTCATCAATGTCTTTGGCCACTGCTTCGGGGTTGCCGTAAACCCTAAGGCTTTTGTATATTGGGTGCCCAAAGGGGTCGACGAGCCTTTGGCCATATCTGAACAAGTTCCAAAGGGAGACTAAAGCTAATAGCACGAGAATGGTCAGTCCGATGTATCCACCGATTATGTCAGCCTGGGCGTCCAACATCAAGGGGAAAACGATTAGGTCGAATTCCTCAGCGGTGAGCTCTTCTGGATCTTCTGAGATGCTATCCAGTACTGCAACGTGGAAAAGCTCTTCTTTTAGATCCTTGGGTATTTCTTGCAACGTGCCCTTGTAGGAGAGTTTTATGTTACCAGGGGCTGTCTGGACTACAAGCAGGTTGTAATCAACAATGAGGTAGACATAATCTGATATTACTTTGCTATCGACTTGCTTGTATGTTCCCTTCTCGTAAGTGGCTTCGATGTATTGGACACCGCTGAAGAAAGCATCATCTCCCGTTACAGTGACAAAATCTTTGTTATGAGCCTCAAGGGTATTTAATGAAGTGAGGGAAGTTACATTTATCTCAGCTGGACTACTAAGGAGATTAAAGAAGTAGTTATAAGAAAAGGCCGCTACTATGATTACGACAAACATACTGACTGCACTAATTAAGAATAAGTTCCTGTTGCAACGTTTCATCTGACTGCTAATAAAATCTTCCTGCATGGAAAAACCACCTTTTAGTTTACTTTGGGTTAAGGTCCGGAATCTCTTTTCCAAGCATTCTCCATGCCGGCCCAATAATCCTTTTCCGCAATAGGTGTAATTCGTACTATTTATTCCAGTAAAACATTACACCAGTAAGCTCGCATATTGTTGTGGATACTCGGCACCAGCTGCAGCAAACGGGGAATTTACCGTGCTTGACAGGGGCGTTTTTTTATATTAAGCTATGTTTACGGGGAATATAGTCATGGGTAATATACTAGTGGTGTGTATACAATAATACGGGAAGGCGAGGGAAAAAAAATTAATATTCATGTAAAAACCTACCAAAAGATGCAAGGCTTTATGGAAGCATGTTTATTACTATTGCTATATAACGAACCTGGACATGGTTACGGGCTTATAGAGGGATTACAGTATTTCGGGTTTACAGAGGACAATTTAAATATCAGTACGCTTTACAAGACTCTTAGAAAGATGGAAGAGGATGAACTCGTCGTTTCTTCGTGGGAACAAGGGGATCAAGGCCCCAAGAAGAGAGTTTATAATATCACCGACTCGGGAAAACGTGAATTAGAAGACCGAGTTGAGTTTTTAAAACAAAGGAAAGAAAGAATAGGTATGTTAATCAAGAGGTATGAACAAGACACGGGAATCTACAAAAAGGTAATGTCAAATATAAATATAATGGACGGTGAACACTGATGAATGCCATGAACATTATCACCTATGGAGTGGTAGGAATTTTGCTCTTGGTATCCTTTGTTAAAAGCAAAGAGAAGACAAAAAAAGCACTTAAGGTTGCCCTGAAGTCATTTATGAAAACAGCGCCAGGTCTTCTGCTCTTAGTAGGTTTTGTCGGATTAACATTAGGCCTTATTTCTCCAGAAACTATATCAAGAGTACTTGGGGAAGGTTCGGGGATACTAGGGGCTTTAATTGCGGCAGCCATCGGCGCAATCACTATGATCCCTGCTGTTATTGCATTTCCCCTAGCAGGGACTCTGCTTAGTACTGGAGCCGCTGTGCCAACGGTTACTGCATTTGTTTCATCTGCTGTCATGGTAGGGCTGGCTACTACACCAATCGAAATCAAGTATTTTGGTAAGAAATTTACCATAATGCGTAACTCGCTAAGCCTTTTAGTGGCATTACTATTAGCATGGCTGATGGGGGTAATACTATGAACATAATCAAAAAATGGAAATTCCACACTCTGATTGTAGCGATACTAATCCTGCTAGCTATTTTTGCCCCGGATATTGCGAATAACTCCTTTGGTGTTATCTTAGGCTTTGTAAAGGAAATGGCAATGGTGCTACCTCCCGTATTTATTGTCATCGGCTTAATAGAAGCATGGGTATCAAAAGAAAAGATTGAAAAGTGGTTGGGGCAAGGATCTGGAATAAAGGGAATGTTTGTATCCATGGCTTTGGGAACACTCCCGGCAGGACCTCTGTATGCAGCTTTTCCGGTGGCGGCTTCTTTGATAGATAAGGGGGCCAGCTATAGAAATATAATCCTTTTCCTTAGTTCATGGGCAGCACTTAAAATTCCACATGTCCTGATGGAGGTAAGCTTTTTGGGGTTGGAATTCGCTGGAGCACGACTTCTATTAACAGCTATTTTAATAATACCGATGGCATTGCTAATAGAGTCGGTGCTGTTACGATCTAAACCGAGTATTCCTTCCACTTCTCAAGATGTGTAACGGTATAATAGTAAGTAGCCCAGGGATTCCTCTGGGCTACTTCTTGTTCCCAGGGCAACTGCACTGGCAGTACAATGGGATAGACCCCAGATTTAGAGGGGCCGGGGAGTGGTTACTTGTATTTCGGGCTGCCGGGGTGGGGTGAAGTTAATTGGTCGTCCATGGGCGGGGCAAATCCAGTTAAAGGAACTCTCAGCAACCTTCTCCAGTGATTCCAGGAGGATTTCCTTGTTCCAGTTCCTTCTTGGGGGGAGGAGAACGCCCTTACGGTTTCTCAGGAGGTCACCGACGAATAAGATGTCCCTGTACAGGAAACAGACGTGGCCGGGGGTGTGGCCGGGAGTGGGTACTACCTTGATGTCTTCAATACTCGCTGGCAGCGGTTGAATGTCCATGGGGATTGGTGCTGGGGCAATATATTTTAGGTGTTTCTTGAATCCAATACGAGGTTTGTTGCCCTGGATATAAGGGATGTCATGTTCAGAGGCCCAGACTTGGGCACCGGTATGATTCTGCAGTAGGGCGGCATTTCCCATGGTATCGACGTCGTGATGGGTAAGTAGGATATGCTTTGGTTGCACATTAAGGGATGCAATACGGCGGAGAATGGCTTTGCCCCTGACTGGCATTCCCGTATCAATGAGGACGGCATTTTTTCCTTGAATCAGATAGGTATTGCGGCCCCAGGCCGAATCCAGCAGGTAGACAATGTCGGTGATGATCATACTATCCCTCCGTGATTTCGCACCATAATTCCTTAATTTTAGTGTATGTGGGAAATCATGTAGGGGGGAAAGGAATACTGGGAAAGCGGTATGGTCGTTGACAGCTCGGGAGCAGGAGATTGTAGCTGTTCTGGAGAAGGTAACTGTATTCTTCTTCTTACAGGGGGCTTATCATTATGAAAGAGAGTCGCGCCAACTCTGAGGCTTTTTTAACCATCTATAATGAGCTGGATAAATACATGCGGGTAAAATTAGGTAAGGATTTTTGGATTTCCCACAGTTCCCTGGTTCGAGAGATGGGGAAACATAACAAGCTCTTTAAACGCTATCACGATATGCTCTGTGACATGGCCAGGTTGCGCAATGCGATTATCCACAACCCCCATAAGCGAACGATAGATCCCATTGCTGAACCCCATCCCGAGATTATAAAGCTATATGAAGGAATAAGGGATTCTGTATTGTATCCCGCTCTGGCCCTGACCGCACTGGCTGTGCCCAGGAAGGACATATTCACAACGACAATGGAGGCTAGTGCCCATTTTGTGATGAAGACCATGAATAAGAACTCATACACCCATGTTCCGATCATCCAAGGCAGTACGCTGGTAGGCATCTTTAGCGAAAACACGGTGTTTTCTTATCTTGTCAGAAATCAAGTATTTGCCTTGGATAAGGACATACAGATTAGGGAGTTCGCTGAATTTATTCCCTTGGACAATCATGAAAGTGAGTACTTCGAATTCGTGCCCAAGGGAGCTACAGTTGTGGATGTAGAGGAGTTATTTATTGAGGATATCAAGAACAGGAAGAGGCTTTCTGCCGTCTTTGTTACCGAAACTGGTCTAGCCGGTGAAGAGATACTAGGACTGATTACTCCATGGGATCTGGCAAAGGACAATATCTTGTAACAGTGGGGAGATAACCATTAACATCTTAATTGACAAGGCAGTTCAATTGCTGAATAGCATTGGTAGCGATTACTTAATATGTGGAGGCTATGCTATCGACCTCTTCTTAGGCCAAGAGACCAGGGTCCACTACGACTTGGACATCTCTGTCTACTGGCCAGACAGGGATAGCATCATCCAATACATGCAGGGGCATGGCTGGACGGTGTACGAGGCATGCGGCGGTGGGATGGTGCATAGAATAACAGACCTTGCCCGACAGAAGCGAATGAAGAGGAATCTCTTCTGTGTCCGGGAAGGCAATACTTTCTTCCACGTTGTGGACTGTGGCGACAATATGTTTCGGTGTGACATTGAACACATACCCCAGACCAGGCTGGATTATATTGAATTCCTCTTTAACACCCGAATTGACAGGGCATTTGTCTATGCCCGCAATGAAAAGGTTACCCGGGATTTAGAGCAGGCAATCCTATACAGGGGCAGTATACCCTATCTCTCCCCGGAGCTGGTCCTGCTCTATAAGTCTACAGATATTGAGAGAGAGGGGTATCAGCAGGACTTTGCTCTTGCACGGGAAAGGATGAGTTCCGAGAGCAAGGCTTGGCTCCGGGAGGCCTTGGCCATCTGCGATCCCTCAGGTCACCCCTGGATAGATGTATTGGACCAGTAATTAAACGGTATCAAGCAGTTCATAATGAGGGGCTGCGTCGGAAAGGTTGCCAAAATAGATATAGTGGTTGATTATTTGCTTTGTCAGTGCGAGGATATAACACCCCTCGCCCTTCAGAAAGCACTGTACGGTAATAGGGAAGTACTTTCAGGCGGTAAAAGAACGTTATCAAATGATTAACTCTTCTGCATTGAGCTTCATGCTAAGAAGATCAGGTTACTTGAAAGGCAGCCTCGCACTGGTGCGGGGCCTTTTGTCATAGACTTAGTCTTGCCACCTGCCGGGTATATCTGTTACCCTTTAAATGGATAATCATTCGACTAAAAATTGTCAGGGGGCGATGTTATGCAACTAAGGAAGTGGACAGGCCTAGCCCTATGTATGCTGCTGGTCTTTGCCTTGCTTTTAGGAGGGTGTATCCGCATCCGCATCCCTGCTCCTCCACCTAATGATCCAGGTGGGCAGGAGCCTCAGGAGCCTGTAGACGCCGAAGATCCTCCGGATGAGCCAAGTGGAGAGGAGCCTCCACCATTGACAGAATTGACATTGGCGGACTTAGAACTGATGCCTTACTCCATCATCTACTTGGACATGGAGGATAACTTGATTCAACTGAACCTCAAGGATAAATCCCACACCGTCTTGGCCCAGAATGTTCAGGCCTATGTCCCTGATTTGGCCAACAACCAACTTGCCATGGCCATTGCTGACCCCGAGGGCGAGTTATATGGCCAGGGGGGTTCAGAGATTGTCCTGTACTCCACCAGCGGCGGTAGTACTAAGGTGTTAGGCGCCTCGTACATAGGCCATGACCTGCACTTCTCTCCCAACGGCAACTTTTTGGCAGTTGTGTCTGGTGTCGGGCAGATGGACATCTATGATTTGGAGACTGGGACAGTTTATGACGCCGAAGATGAGAACCTTGAGGTGGCGGTGAATCGCCGTCCGGTTTGGACTCCGTCGGGAATGACTTATGCCATGCCCATGATTTATATTTGGGAGAAGGCAGGCCCTCCGGGGATATACATCATCGACCCCGTCAAGGGAGAGAGGACGGCGGTACTGGAGGTAGACGAGAAGAAGGCCCGGCCCCATAGCTGGCTGGACCAGAGTCGACTGCTCATTGAATATGAGTTAGAACCCTATACCTGGGTAAATATTTCCGGCCAGATTATAGGGCTGCTGGGTGAGAACTATGTGCCAGGGGAGTTTAAGATTCTGGACATAAGTACCGGGGAAATGAGTGATGCCGAGGCTCCGAATTATACTGAGCAGGCGTCGGATAACGTGAGCCCTGACGGCCGGTGGATCTTGCATTCGGAAGATGATGAAACCCTAAGTATTATGCTGCTGAACACTGAAACCAATGATGACTACACCATCGCCGAAGGGCACTCACCTCTGTGGCTGGCAGATAATTAATCCTTTGGCCCCCCTCCCATGTCATTGGGGGGTCTTTTGGGGTTAAGGGAAGAGGAAATAGAGGGGTATTTGGGGTGAAGTGCGAAGAAAGCAATAGAAAGTATAAGTATGGAGGAATGATCATGCACATCGATATTTCCCGTCTGGCCCGAGACCTGGAAAGCATTGCCGCCTTTACTGCTACCCCCGGCCCGGGGTGCACGCGGCTTTCGTACACCCCTGAGTATGGTAAGGCCAGAGAATACCTGCTGAC
>DAIOXA010000093.1:0-6930 GCA_036758185.1 Bacillota bacterium | reverse complement strand
GCATAGATAAGCTGGTTCGCCAGAGGAATTTACAGACAAAATTGGACTTGACCGGAGTATTTGACGCTTACGTTCCCCCTGGACTATCGGTGATTTAAGCCGGCCTCACAGCCGGTATTTCTTGTGTTCATCAGGCTGTATTCAACGCTGCCCTCACCAGCTGCGCTCACCAACGCTCGACAGTCGGGGCCGACTGTAATAACATCCTCAGATTCAATGCAAACATATAGTATGTAATAACCGCCCAGCTGTATGACGATGGCTTGGTGGTTTTGTTTTGGCTCCATGTTGACTGTGGGCAATGAGGGGAATACTCAACCCAAAATCAGGGCGTAATTCGCAGAAGTTTGCGGAAAACCGAAAATAATACGCCGTTGACAATATCAAAAAATAATGATAGAGTAATATTATCTAACTTTACAGTCTTATGAATCGGGGCAGATCAGTACAATATAGCTCCATGCTGCATATAACTAAAGTATACAAAAGGGGTGAAAAGATGATCTGGAAGAAATGTTTAGCGCTTATTTTAGGCATTACTTTGCTGCTTTTACCCTTGTTATTCTGTCAGGGGGTCGCTTCATCTAGGGCGGGTATAGATATTTTGGGTTTCTCGACAAACTCTATCTTCTACAATTCCTCCGAGGTCGGCAGCTTTCAATACTCGCTATGGAATGATGTATCTCCGCCCATCTACGCAGATATAACCATTTATGGGGAATTTCATGGAAATGGCACAAAATATATCCTAGATCGTAGATACAATGTTTATATTGAATATAGCTATCAGGGATTGGGGAATTTTACAGTCCCGACCCGCCCGAGTAATCTGCGATATAATCCTGAGGATAGCCAGCATATGGATATCGTTTTGGAGGTGAATGATAGAACGAATGGTATTGTCTATACGTCTAGGTTACGGCATCATGTTGATTGGGTTTATGTAGAACCCCAGCAACAGCAAACGTCTTATAGTTGCGGGGCGGCGACTGCCCTAATGATGATTCACCACATTACGGGTGTCCTGTATAGCGAAAATGACATTTTACAGGGTAGCGACAGTGCATTATACATGTATCAATATCGTTCCCGGGCCAATCAGCTAATTTCCGGTAGTGCGGGGAAGGGAAATCCCTACACTTCAGTTTGCCATTCCAAAAATGATACCTATTCTGCATTCAGAAGCGCATGTTTGGGTCCGGATATGCGCTCAAGGAGCTATCACCACGATAGCAGGATTTCTGGCCATCTCCATGGACCCATCGTTAGGACAAATCATCTTCCGTATTATTATGGGGTCAGACATACGCATTATGTTTTAGTCGTTGGATATGATCTATCGGGGAATGTCTACATTATCGATCCCCACACTGATTCAAGCTATTATGGATATCGACGTATACCCGAAAGCAGCTTGATAAAGAGTATGACAGATAATGCTCAGTCTGCGGGATGGGTATTGCAACGAAAAAGCACCGGGCTTTGTAATCCAAGTTGTTACCCCGAATAAACATTAAAAAAGTAGTAAAGGGAGGGTTTAACCCTTGAGAAACAAAAGGTTGTTCTTTATCGTTTTGGTGGTCTTGGTGTTGGGGATTGGTTCAGTGACCGCTTCCCACTTTGTTTTTAAAGCCGAAGAGGATCCGCAGCCTGCTCCGTCAAATAAGTTCAGTACGGTTTTTCTAGAGTCAAACCTCAACCTCACTCGGACAGACTATGTCTTTGTGTTGGACGAAGAAGATTATCGCTATACCGATCCCCTGTATATACTACCCGGGACATATCAATACAGGGCGGAAGTGGAGGGGTTCCTGCCCATAACAGGCACCTTGCAGGTAGGGGCGGAAGACCAGATTCTAAACCTCTACTTTGCCAAGTATGATGATTTGACTTTTGTTGCCAGAGGCAGGCACCCGGTGTGGTCTCCTGACGGCAAAAGACTGGCCTATGGGGCACGTGGAACAGTTTATATTATGGATATCGCCGCCGGTCATACTGAGTATGTTGAATCGCTCTTTGCAGAAGAGGACCCCAACTTTCGAGTCCTTGGCTGGGCCGGTAACGGCGTCGTTGTCGTGCACGCCCCCGGCTGGGGAGATACCGACATTGCTGTGTCCGCTACCCGCGGGGCCTGGGCAGCCATCAATAGTGGGGGGGCCTGGCGGAAAGAAAAAATCAGCGATGACATCATTGAATGGTCCGAGGATTTTTCTACAGGAACCTTCCCCAGCGAAACAGCGGAGATTGGCTTGGCCCCTCGGCAAGACATGGCGCTAGACGTGGACCTGTACAATATCCCCCGGGATTTGCACAGTACGGTTGTTTCGGGAACGGGGAAGTATATAGCCGGCATTATCCCAGGGGACTATCCGGGCGGATCCGGTTTCTTGGTTGACGGCTTGCTGCAGGTGTATTCTTCTTCGTCCGGAACTTATATCCAACAAGATAAGGCGAATATCTTTGTCGCGGGGAAACTGGAGTTTTCACCATGCGAGAAGTACCTGGCGTACTTAGTGGAGGATAAAGAAGGGCAGCACTTGGTTGTCGATGATCTAACTGGCTCAACCGTTCGAACGCTGAAGAATGCCGGCATGGCTTGGACTTGGTCGGACTGCGGCAATCGGCTGCTATGGGTACAAGGTGATGAGACCATTATGTTGGAGAACTTGGCTACTGGTCAACAGACTGCACTGCTTCAGCTGGATGAATACACAACCAAGCCGACCTTTATTGATGACAACCGGATTGCATACATTGTAAATGGGAGTTTGTATGTATACAATCTCGAAAGTCACGAAAACCAGCTTATAGATGACAACGGGGTTAGCGATATTTCTGTTTCCCCCACCCGGGATATGTTTGTTTATATGGGAAGCGGCGCGAATATAGTCATAGCTAAGCCACCGTCCAACTGAGGGGTTTCAATCCAAGCTCGGTGGATCGAACCGGCTTTACAGCCGGTTTTTTGTCTTTAGCGTCTTTAGCATTCTTTACCGCCCGTCCCTTGACAGTTGGGACCGACTGTAATAAAATATTTTATGATGTGTATAAATCCGTGAGCCCCGGATTATACAGGATCTATGCAAGGAGGAAAAAGAATGCGTACCACCTATATGGCCAAACCAGAGCAAGTCGAGCGCAAGTGGCTACTCGTCGATGCCGAAGGTCAAACCCTGGGCCGACTTGCCAGTGAAATTGCTTCAGTTCTTCGCGGCAAGCACAAGCCGACCTTTACCCCAAACGTAGACACCGGGGACCACGTTATCGTTATCAATGCGGACAAGGTGGTTGTAACCGGTAACAAAGCTCAGCAAAAGATTTACTATAGTCATACCGGTTACCCTGGCGGCCTCAAGGCCGTGAGCTATGAAGAATTGATGAAGAAAAAGCCTGATCAGGCCGTTTACCGGGCGGTAAAGGGCATGCTCCCCCACAACAGGTTGGGTCGGGCCATGATTAAAAAGCTTCGTGTCTATGCCGGAGATCAGCACGAGCATGCTGCCCAACAACCTGAAAAATGGGAAGTCAGAAGTTAATGAAAGGGGGATGCATTAATGGCTAAAGTTCAGTTTATCGGCACTGGTCGCAGGAAGAATGCCATTGCCCGGGTTCGTCTCGTTCCCGGCCAGGGCAAAGTAGTAATAAATAAGCGCGATATCGATGAGTACTTTGGTGGCCTGGAAGTCCTCAAGCTCATCGTCGCCCAGCCCTTAGCAGCCACCCAGAACATCGGCAAATTTGACGCCCTCGTTAATGTTCATGGTGGCGGAATCAGCGGTCAAGCCGGCGCCATCAGGCACGGCATTGCCCGGGCCCTGCTCAAAGTCGACGGCGAGTTGCGCCCAATCCTGAAAAAAGCCGGCTACCTTACCCGGGACCCGCGCATGAAAGAACGCAAGAAGTACGGCCTCAAAGCCGCCCGTCGCGCTCCACAATTCTCCAAACGCTAAACAGCAAAAAGCACCTTCAGGTGCTTTTTTTGCGCCATCTGCGCCAGCGTACCCGTCCCCGATGGCGCACTAGAGGG
This sequence comes from Bacillota bacterium, assembly GCA_036758185.1. GTDB lineage: Bacteria > Bacillota > Proteinivoracia > UBA4975 > UBA4975 > DAIOXA01. The sequence continues at coordinate 2,903 of DAIOXA010000093.1, read as the reverse complement.
CGTCGGGTTCGATGGTCCCCCGGGCAATGATCAGGGCATTGCCCTGCAGCCAGACGTCGATGAACCGGTCCCGCCCCCTCTGGAAGCCGACCTGAAGGCTACCGCCCTTGGTCTCAACAGTAATAGGAGCGGTGAGGTCGGGGTAAATCAAACTTGCTACCAAGGCAGAGGCAGTGGCGCCGGTCCCACAGGCTAGGGTTTCCCCCTCTACTCCCCGTTCGAAGGTCCGCACCCGAAGCTGGTCTTTATTTCGGGATACGAAGTTGACGTTGGTTCCATTGGTAAAATACTTGTGTTCGCGGATAATCTTGCCTTGTGCGTGAAACTTGGCATCGGTCCAGGTCCACGCCTCGGGTTCAAAGACAATGGCGTGGGGAACCCCCACTGTAATGAAACACAAGTTGGGCGCCCCGGCAAGGGTCAAATTACGCCTGGGAAACTCCATCGGCGGCATGGCCAGGCGCACCTGCTTGTCGTCAACATTGGCAAGGTATAATCCGGCGCCGGTCTCGACCCTCATCATCGGGGGGCAGATACCTACCTCGGCGACAAAGCGGGAAAAGCAGCGCAGTCCGTTTCCACACATCTTTACATTGCTGCCATTAGCATTATAAAAATCCATACGCACATCAGCTTGCAAGGACTTTTCTACAAAGATCATGCCATCGGCGCCCAGACCTACCCGCCGCAGGCATAACTTTCTGACCAACTCGACCTTATCGGCTTCTTCGACCTGACCATTGCGGTTATCCACGATGATGAAGTCGTTGCCGTTGCCATTCATCTTGGTAAACTCTAGAAGACCCATGCTCTCAGACCCCTTCCTGCTATTTCTGAACAAGTCCCTTATTGATAATGAGAAGCAAGATTCATGCCAGCGCTATTTCAAGGGAAATGGGCAAGGGAATGTTCCCCTTCAGGGACATCCCAGGAGACAGGGGTAAGAGAATTAAGCTCCTCACCAAAGCTAACACGTGCAGAAAGGGAACAACACTGTTCCCTTAAGTAAACATAGAATCCAGCAGGTTATATTTGTTCAGTTTTCGATAAAAATTGGTCCTTCCCATTTTCAGAAGCTGCATAGCTTGGGAGCGGTTATTGCCAGTTTGTTTCAATGCCAATTCCAGGAGCTTTTGCTCTGCCAATTCAATGGCCAGATGATGGGGAATGACTTTGTTAACAATGAGGGAGTCCACATCGGACTTGGTCCCCTGAAGATGCGCAGGCAGGTGGGACGGGGTCAAGGCTTTGCCGTCGGCAAAGTTTACGGCCCTTTCCAGGACATTTTCCAGCTCGCGGATATTACCTGGCCAATGGTATTGGCTGAGGAAATGGATTAGCTCGGGGACAGGTACCATCAAGGACTTATCTGCCCGCTGGCAGATCTTGGGCAAGAGATATCTGACCAGTTCGGGAATGTCACCGGGGCGCTGGCGCAGGCTGGGCAGCACCAGACTGATGACGTTGAGACGATAGTACAGGTCCTCCCGGAAACGGCCTTCAATAACGGCTTGCTCCAGCTTCTGATTAGTGGCGGCAATGATGCGCACATCCAGCTCCATGGGTTTGGTATCTCCTAGGCGCTGGATCTGCCGAGTCTGAAGGGCGTGAAGCAATTTAGCCTGAAGGGGAATGTCCAGTTCGGCAATTTCGTCCAAAAAAATGGTTCCCCCCTGGGCCTGTTCAAAACTCCCGGCCTTGCCATCAGGCCGCGCACCGGTAAAGGCTCCTTCTACATAGCCGAAGAGTTCACTTTCCAAGAGATTATCGGGGATGGCGGCGCAGTTTACGTAGACAAAGGGCATGTTGGCCCGAGGTCCCGCATTGTGAATAGCCTCGGCAAAGAGCCCCTTGCCGGTGCCGCTTTCCCCTAGAAGCAAGACTGTGGAGTTGGAGCGGGCAGCTTTAAAAGCCTGATCGCGGGCAATGGAGATTTCCTTGCTGCTTCCCAGGATATTGGCAAAGGCCGGATGATGGCGACTGTCATCGTATTGCAGGAGAGAAGCCCGGGCAGCGTCCCGTTCTGCTTCTACCATGCGTACCTCGCTGATATCTGTGATCTGGAGCAATGCCCCCCTGCGTTTGCCATGATCGCCGATGGGGTGTATTGAGCACCGGGTAGGGATGCCGTTGATCTCATAATCCTGTTTGGAAAAGTCCTCTTCTAGGCCCTGAGCCACGATCATTAGGCGCTCAATCCCTAAATTTTCGGGATGGATAGTGGATATATGCCGACCCAGAACCTGAGGGGGTGGCTGATTGCCCTTTTCCGCCCAGGCGGCGCCGCTGAGGATGTGGCCAACAGCTTCACCCCGGGCGGTATAGCCCGCAACCTGGTAGAACTTAAGCTTACCGTCGGGTCGGATAATAACCATATGCCCTACGGCGATGTGATAATAGTAATCAAAGCGTTCTCCGGCCTCGATCCAGAGAAGTCGGTCGGGGCGATTGTGTCCTGCCTTGATGTGCATACCCGAAGGGAGGACGTAATCCAAGGTCATCTCCTCAGTGCCATCAGTAAACGTCTTCCACATGGGCTTTAGCTTGGGGTCAGGCCCCACCTGGCCTACAGCTAGTAGTCCATCATCAGTATTGACCGGCGCCTTGGCCAAGCCTATAGTATCCAAAAGCTGGGGGTTGAGGTTGCCGTCATCCCGACCCAGGCGGTTGACGGCGATGATGACAATGTCTCCCTCCTCCAGGCTGCCCGCAGGATGCCCTGGCCCCGGAGACGGGAGCAGGCCGAAAAACTCCTGAGCAGTCAAATTATATAGCTGGATAATGCCGTCGCTATCAATAATTATTATCCCTTGTTCAAAGAAATCGCAAACATTGTTAATTTCTAAGCGCATACTCCTCAACTCCTGCTACTAGTTAATGCTACAAGAAGAATTCGCTATTGC
>DAIOXA010000092.1:1502-6976 GCA_036758185.1 Bacillota bacterium | reverse complement strand
TAATTTCGGAAAGAGAGGAACTGATGTGAGGCAAAAGGCAATGGTTATCGGGGGGGTCTTCATAATTATTGGAGTCATGATATTTTCCCATTTACTGCACGATGCCCCTGCCGCTGCAACCGCGGATAGTTTGAATGTCTCTGACGAGGGGGAAGGTATTACCGACGTGCTTGATTTCGATGAATCCTTAAGTGAAGAGGAAGAATCGGATCTAGACAGTATACAGACAACGTCGCATGAACAGACAATCATCGAGGTAGTCACATCGTTTATAAGGGATAGTTTTAGTGCGAATTCTGCTTTAGGCGATTTAAATCTAATTGACGTTGGTTCAACTCGATTTAAGGAGTACATGAAAAACAGACAGCATTTAATAAACTTGCGGAGGGAGTCCTTCTCTTACTCTAAGAGGATTGACTCATTCCAGTTGCAAGTTCATGATGTTGACATTCGGGATGACTGCGCCATTGTCTTGGGCGTTTCTAGAGAAAGTTATTCATACAGTGACTCTCCCGATCATCACGCTGCATCCTTTGTAGAATACCTTGCTATTCTAAGCAATACCCACTCCGGGTGGAAGATTTATTGGGCTACTTCTAACGATGCATATAGCAAAATGCTAGAAGAACAAGCTGGATATTGTAGAGTAAGGGGGTTGATAGTTCCATATAGTGTAGGCGATGATTTATACTCAGACCTCCGTCAGATAAAGGACTATTCTTCTGAGACCATCTTTCAAAAGTGTAACCAATTTGTTTATGCAGAGTTTAATATGGTACGGGATAATGAGCTAGAGAATATCGAGGGGGAATTGGGGGAACTCAGGGACAATGTTACTTCGACCCAGTCAACAGGGGACTTTTCTCGATTCGCTATGAGGAGCTACCAGAATAACTGGGCCTTATCCCGTAATCCAGCCTGGCAAGATTATTCGCCACCATATGGGGGAGGGGACTGCCAAAACTATGTATCCCAAATTATTAAAGCAGGAGGAGCCCCCTTTGATGATTCAGGTTCGCATAAATGGTATTGGTACAGCGATTCCCAGCGGACAGCTTCATGGACAGGCGTCAATTCAATGCAAAACTACATTCGTTACAACAGCGGACTTGGCCCTAATGGGATATTTGGTCCGTCAGCATCTTCTCTGTTAACGGGAGATATGGTTCATATTGATTGGGATAACGATGGTTCGTATAACCATGCGGTGGCAATCTACAATCCAGGGTCAAGCCCAACAATCTCAGGCCATACTGAAGATTGTATCAATAAGAAGTTAAGTGACTACCCTGGGGCAAAACAATACATTCATTTTACTCACTATGGGAACTAGCTCCCTTAGGTCAATAAACGAAATGGAGGAAAAGAAAAGTGAAAAGGGTTTTGTTGTTGTTAATTGTCGCTATGCTGGTTTTGGTACCAGCTTTTGCCAGCTCTGATGTGACTGACATCAGTGTGGAATCTTCATGCAATCATGTTTGGGGCCACAAGGGAACTGTTCTCAGTGACTACTGCCATGTTATTGATGATTTTAAGCATAATAACCAATACGCAGATAAGTATCAATGCGTACTATGTTTTCGGGAAGAATTGCGTCTTATACCGGGTTACTTTTTGGAGGAAGACCATTCGAAGCATTATTGGGACGAACATATCCCAGGGACACAAGTTCATAGAGAAACGGAAACATGTTTAAAGTGTAGTTGGAGGAAGGAAAGAGATTACTTTTGCCCCGGACCTCCATGTATCATGAGCCCATGAATTGCTACTTGAATTAAGCACCAGAGTAAGTTAAGCATGGCTTACTCTGGTGCACTATGCAAAACTTCAATACTGAAACAGAGTTTAGGCTGAAATAGTGTGTTGCTGATTTGCTTCAAAATGGGAGAGTGGGGTGAAATGATGTATGCATGCTAAATTTCTTTTTAAACAATTCAGCCGAGGTTGGCTGGGATCGGTGTTGTGGGTTGTACTCCTAGCGGCGATTATTTGCTTTTTCACTGTTAGTGCGGGACAATGGCAAGTTTTTCAACAGAATCTACGGGCAATGGATGGGGCTTTTACCACTGTTGCAGTGGTTAATGATACTGATTTTTGGCGTAGCAACCAACATTTAATGTCAGTAGTCGATAATGATGGTAATATTATACGATCTTTCGGTGTAGATAAATCAGGAGATAAAATTGCTCCTGAAGCTGGTATTCTAAGACAGGCTGAAACATTGAAGATGGTAAAGACCATCGATAACCGCCAGAGCTGCTTAGCTTTTTCCCCTGGAATAATTGCTGTTGTTTACCCTCTGGAGCCTTTGGAAGCACCCATTGCCCGGGCAGAGACAGACGGGGAAGAGTACCGAGAAGTTATTAAGGAGCATGGATATCCTTTTGATTACGCTAGGCATCAGGAAGGGATAGCGTCTGTCGTCTTAAAAGGGAAATGTGTCGCTATTGGTCCGACTTTGTCTTTTGGCCCCAGTCTCCTGCATTATATTGCCGTTTTTGAAATTGATCATTTTCAATCGCCGGCGATGCATCCTTTTCATCGAGACTTTAAACATATAGTAATTTCGGCAAATGGGATCATGCCCTCCCACGAGTTTCCCTTTACAGTTGGTAAAGATTATCTCCTAGCTACAGACAGTATTGTTCCCACAGCCTTTGTGCCCCAACGCTCATCCATGTTTGGTGTAAGCTTAGATAAATTAGGAGTGTTTACTGAACCTGAATGGATCTTGCAGGGAATGCTTCAAGGTTATCCTGGAATTTCATTGGATATACCAGGAAACAAGCGGGAGAGTGTTCCCTGGGACCAGCGACATGACCCTTTTACAGAGGATGTTGCCATGGCTTTGGGTATTGATTATGATGACTACCCCTTTCAGTGGTTTTATACCTTGGATGATAGTCTTAAGATGTCCCGGCAGGAGCTGACTGGTAGCGTTACGGAGTTTCTAGAATCAGAGAGTGGGGATCCCTGGAAACAGACTGTTGAAATGGCCCAAAGGAATATCGGTGCCCTCAATGTCGTTGGTACCGAAAATATCCAGGCAATAGTTGATTTTAACCAGCAATATGTCCGCATGATGGAGGGGGGAGTCTTCAGTGGGGATGAGTACGATGAAGGAGCTAAAGTTTGTATTATCGGCACCTCATTGGCAAGGGAAAATGGCTTAAAAGTGTGGGACAATATATCGCTTTCCATGCAGAGAACCGGATATCGTCCGGAATATCACCTGAATTCAGATGATGTGGGTTGGTACCAACCTATAGATTTTTCTTCCTCTTGTTTAGAGTTCACGGAGGCAGAGAGTTATCGCATTGTAGGGATTTATACTGCACCAGAATTGGGTAATGAGTATAGTATCTTAACCCCCAATACCATTATCATTCCCCGAAAGGCATTACCGGAGGTATTGCCACAAGCAGAAGAACTGCCTATCGAAGAGCGTGCGGGGATGTTATCTCTAGTTCTAGATAATGGTAGTCAAGATGAATTCCTGGATGCTATTGCCGGGACAGAACTAGACGGTAGGGTGCATGTGCTGGATCAAGGATATGGAAAAATTGCATCCCAGATAAGGACTCTTTGGCAAGAGGCTAAAACATTATTTATTGTGAGTGCCTTACTCTGGGGGATTGTCATGGAGTTTTTCATTCTCTTGATAACTAAGAGACTACGTCCAGACCTCGGCATAATGGTTTCCCTCGGGGCTAGGAGGAACCATATCCGTGGATTCTTGTTGGGTTACATTGTCATCCTCAGCTTGTGTGGGTTGTTAATCGGGGGCATAGTCGGCACGGCAGTGTACCAGGGGACAATAGCAAGAACATATGATTCTCTACACGATACTATTGCAGTATCCGATACTGATCTTCCCTTTGCCTTGGCAGATATAGCACCCAGACTTCCCATGCTTTATGTGCTTTTACAAGGACTAATTATGTTTCTTGTTGCTACGGTTGTTGCCCTGGCAATTCGCGTCAATGTGCAGAGCCTCATTAAACAAAGGTAAAAACTATGATTATTAGTTATGTCCGTCGGAGATTACAGCGCAATCCGGCGCAGGTTCTAATTTTAGTTGTGCTGGGTGGGGTTTTTGCTGTCTTGCTCTTAAGGCTCAACTCTTATTTGACAGTACAGTTGGATAACCGTCAAGAATTTCTACCCAATATTGCCATTCGCTGTGTTGTGACAGATTATCGAGGGGAAAAGTCCGAAGGGCTAGCTATTCCCTCCTATGTCGTTGACTACTTTGTTAGTGAAGATAGTCCTTTGCTTCAGTTTGCCGATAATGTAGCCATCAAATCCGTCTTTAGCTTTGAAATCCCACACTTGGGCCGTCATCCTCAGATGCTTGAGGTGTTAAAACTGAATGAACGAAACATGGTTGCTTTGACGCGGTTAGAAGCAGAACGAAGATTAGACCCAGTACATGGGGTGCAAATTACGCTATTACCGGGAAATAATGAGGATTCTTTTCAAGAGACTTCCAGATACATTTGTCTACTTCCCAAAGACTTATATGATTTAATTATAAACAGAGGAGAAGAGGAATCGGAAGCCGGTTTGTCTTCGCCTGAGAACGAGCAAGGCAAGATTCTGGAGGTTAATCTGTTGCTTAGAGATTCGTCAGGCCTGGTCGCAGTTGGATATGATATGCATATCGCAGGCTATTACCAAGGTGGTATTGGGGATATTTATTGCAATTGGCAGGTGGCTAAGGATGGATTTTTCCAAACCGGTGAGCCTTATCGTGCTGAGTCACTGAGCTTTATACTGCGGGATAATCATAGGCTGGAGGAGTTTAAGAAGGTGAGCAATGCTCATATTGATGGTTCGGGGCCACATATACCCGGGGTCATTGACCGGGTCTCCTTGAAAATCCACGACCAGCAATTTAACACCGTTCGCTTTTCCTTGGAACGAAACATAAAAATGCTACAGTTGCTAATTCCTCTACTTAACTTCTTGGCTATCGCTATCGGGTTTTGGGTTAGCTACATATTTATCAGAAACCGCAAACATGAATTTGCCTTGATGGCTTGTCTAGGAACAGCGAAGCCAAAAGTGTTTTTATTGGTATTTGTTGAGATGGCACTGCTGATGTTTACTGGGATTTCTTTGGGAACAGTGTTCTATATGGTGGCAGTTTCTCTGACAATAGATATTTACATTACTCTTGTTCTCTTCCTTTGCTTCATGTTAGGGGCGTCAGCGGCAATAGTCCGGATCCTTTTGACCAATGTCCTTTCATTGCTGTCCAAGGAGTGAGCAGTGTCACAACAGGGTCGGCCCCTGGTTTTTGTTTGGATGAAACCAGAATCTCAGCAGCACTACACCAGATAGTTTCACCATAACTGGTAAAAGTTTTGTTTAGCCTTGGTTCACATGTGGTTGGTCAAAATCTGCAATTGCTTACATCCCAGGAGTCGGGCGTCATGGTTTCCGGGAATTGCCAGTATGGGAGTTTCTAT
>DAIOXA010000092.1:0-1492 GCA_036758185.1 Bacillota bacterium | reverse complement strand
ACAGCATGCGGATACCATCCTTGTTCCCTAGAAGTCTGTCCCCATCCAACCCTAGAAGGCAGACCCTAACCGCCGGCGGGAGGGCTGCAGTCTTTTAGTTTCCGGGTTTGGCCAGTGATCTATCTGCTAATTCCTCCAGGGATTGCTTGCATCACTGAGGTAAGAGGCAGGGGAAAAAGTTTTCGCCGAAGTAAACTAAATGGACCGTTTCTCCAGTCTTAGCAAGGGCTAGTTGTTTCATGAATTGTGGAATTCTTGGTTTGGAAGGTGGTCTTGTTCGCACCTGCAATTCTTATATTTGGGCACATAAAAATACCCTGCGCGTTCTTAAGGTCTTGTTTACGCAGGGAGGGATATTGTATCGTTATGTTGGAGTATTCAATGCAAGCCCCATGATGATGACGATGCTGCCATCAATACTTGGCAGCCGAATTACATCCCCCAAGGCTTTTCCGAAGTCCAGTCCTTTGAAGTCAAGAATATCAAGACAATCAGATACCAAGACAGCGCCGAAACAATGATAACATTCTCTTCCTTCCTGGAAGGGGCATCAGTATTCGTTAATAACGAAGGAGTCGACTACAGCAGCTTCTTCCAAAACGGTATAGAGTATCATCTATTCTCATCGATATCCGATGCAGACAGCACCGTTCTTTGGGATAATGATGGTTACAGGTTTTTACTGGCATCCCAAGTGCCCATTGATGAGTTGGTGAAAATGGCCCTGTCAGTGAATCCACCACGTTAAAAATCCCATGGCAACGGGACACAGTAGCACAGTATCGAAAGATAGCCCTATAGAGAGAGCTATTTTTCTTGCAACCATCCCAAGTGCCGGTTGATGAACTGGAAAAGCATCCCGATAGGAAATTTTAAGAAAAGCTGTAGTGGTTTTCCCTTCTCAATCGTTATTAATATAGAGGCCTAAATAACATGAAAGGATGTTGAAAAATGAGGATCAGGATTTTAACAACAGTCATCATTGCTTGTCTACTCATGAGTATCAGTTGCCCGTTGACAGTTTCTGCAGCCCCCCCGAGAGACACCATCATTGAACCTAACTGGACTAATATTAGCGCCATTATACTCGACCTGAGTTTCTCTGGAGGCAAGGCATACTGCAGCAGCATAGTACTCGGCAAGCCCGGCACAATCAGCATATCGGCGACCTATACTCTTCAGTGCAAGAACATTGATGGCACTTTCTCCACGGTTAAGACATGGTTCGAAAGCTGTTTAGGCGACTTACTCATATTTGATGAGTCCCACATAGCTACAATCGGCAACACCTATCGCCTATCGGTATCCGTAAAAGTAACTTCCAGCGGTGGGTATACAGAGCACGCCAGTGACTGGGTAGAAGCGAAATACTAAATCAAGGCAGCAAGGGCGGCTTTCAACGGCAAGCGGGAATTGCTTGCTGGTCAAAACTAATCCAAAGGAGCCATTCCTGTAATAAAGTTATTTCGGCTTTGAGCAAAATGAGCACCTC
>DAIOXA010000091.1:0-7018 GCA_036758185.1 Bacillota bacterium | reverse complement strand
AATATTTGGGAATGTACGGGTGGAAATGCGGTTGCCGGAAATGACAGTTTGACTACTGCATAATAGCCCTTTTTTATTTGCTTCTTTTAAAGTAAAAGAATATATTTTCATTGACCAACCCATAGTCTTCAGGATTCATTACCTGCTCCGAAGCCCCGACAAAGAGCACTCCTCCAGGATTCATGGCTTGGGCAAGTCGGGCTAAGACCAGTTTTTTTGTGTTCTCTTTAAAGTAGATGAGCACGTTACGGCAGAGGATTACATCCAGATTAGTCGGATACTCGTCCTGCAAGAGATCATGCTTAAAGAAGTTGACCTTGTCCCGCACCCGGTCTCTTACACTATACAAGTCGGTCTCTACCTTGGTTAGCATCATGGCGATTTGTTGGGTGTTTAGCCCTTTCAAGGACTTCTTTCGGTACAGGCCCGCTTGGGCCGTGGTCAGGGCTTGGCTATCCAGGTCCGAGGCCAATAGCTCCCATGAGTTCCTGGGTACCATGGTATTGAGCAGTGCCGAAAGAGAGTAAGCCTCTTCGCCAGTGGCGCAACCGGCGCTCCACAGTCGCAGGGGCAAGCGAAGTCTGGTCAGATCAGAAATATAGTTTTTAAGCTTGTCCCAGTACTGGGGATCGCGGTAGAACTCCGTAACATTGATGGTCAGCCGCTTCATGCATTCCCGCAGAAGGTTTTCATCGCCTTTAATGGCTGCAATCAGTTTCTCGTAGGTCTCCAACTGGTGTTTCTGTTGAAAGACACTGAGCCTACGTTTTATTTGCGTCGGATTATAGTGACTGAGATCTACGCATGAGATGGCTTTAAATTGCTGGATAAAAAGCGAAAAATCTTCGCTCATTATCAATCTCCGCCAAAAAATAATTGGATTTCTCGTTCCGCCGCAATGACACTGTCCGAGGCATGAACGAGATTTTCTGTTGTACTGTGGGCAAAATCTCCTCTAATGGTGCCTGGCGCGGCATTCAGAGGGTTCCTATGCCCCACCAATAGCCTAATCAGGGCAACGGCGTCCTCCCCACTCCAAATCATGACCAGCACTGGCCCTGAAGTAATATATGTAATGAGCTCGGCAAAAAAAAGCTTTTCCCGGTGTTCTACATAATGCTTCCGGGCCAATTCTGGGGAAATGCGCAGGACCTTGGCCATCTGGAGATTCAGTCCCTTTCTCTCCAGGCGCAGAATAATCTCCCCCGCCAATTTCCGCTGCATTCCATCGGGCTTAACCATGACAAAAGCTCTCTCCATCTTGACTCACCTCAATTAGGTTTTCACAGTATTATTAGACAAAAGTTAGATAATATCCTTTAAAACAAAAAAATCCCTACGCTCGCTTGCGACGCCGTAGGGTAAATCGCTAACCTTCAGAAAAAGGTTGTGTACTTAACAAACTAACATCCCCCTTTAATAATTGACAGCCGGTTTATGAGAGACTTCCCTGTCAAAAATGCCCCTCAGCACCTCTTTTGCTTCCATTCTCTGGGCAGCAAATTCTTGCTTAATATAATTGCAAGAAACCCAAGGATCAACGGTGTCTCCACAAGTGAAGACATCGACTGCAGCATAGCCCAGTTCAGGCCAGGTGTGAATTGCCAGATGGGATTCAGAAATTACTACTACTCCACTGACACCTTGGGGCGAAAACTTGTGAAAAGCCACCTCGCGAATCTCAGCTCCTGCTTCCAAAGCGGCCTTTACCATGATCTTTTCAACCCCATGAATGTCATTGAGTATCTCTGTGCTGCAACCGTAAATTTCGGCAAGGACATGCCTGCCTAAGGAATTTGCCATCTCTCGACCTCCCCTTAATTATTGACGTAAAAACTCAAATAAATTTTAGCAGATTCCCTCCAAAAGTCAATAAGAAAAATACGCCCTCCAGAGCTTGTATTTCAAGGGTTAGCCCGACTCCGGTTTCGGGCAATTTACCCTCAAAGTGCAACGCAAAAATAGCTTGAAATAATGGCGCAGTCAGTTAAGGATTTGCCAACTTAATTCTGCGGCTTCTGCTCCCTTGACAGGGTTGTCGAGGACCCTCATAATAAAAGCGAAATTACTAGTAGATGGGGCATAAAAAGATGACAAATAGTAAATATGATTTAACCCATGGTGGCATCCTCAAAAAGTTATTGTTAGTGGCTGTTCCTATCATGGGTACACAACTGATGCAGATGGCTTATAACCTCACCGACATGTTCTGGCTGGGCCGCCTGCCCAATTCCGTGGCAGCGGTGGCGGCCAGTGGCCTGGGCGGTATGTTCCTCTGGTTTGGCGTCGCCCTGATGATGGTGGGGCGCATGGGTGCCGAGATTGGCACTTCTCAGAATCTGGGCCGGGGCGATGTCGACACCGCCCGGGGTTATGCCCAGGACTCCAGCCGTATAGCTTTTATCTTGGGCATTTTGTACGGTGCCGTTTTAATCGCCTTTGCTGAACCCCTCATCGCCCTCTTACAGGTGAAAGATCCCGAAGTATTTCGCTATGCCAGCGATTACTTGCGTATTACCGGACTGGGCATCCCCCTTACCTACCTGTCTGCCACTATCACCGGTGCCTTCAACGGTGCAGGCAATTCGGGCCTCAGTTTTCGGGCCAATGCTGTCGGCCTCTTGGTCAACATAGTGCTGGACCCGTTGTTCATTCTCGGATTTGGCTGGGGTGTCCGGGGGGCGGCTATTGCTACGGTAGCAGCCCAAGGCATAGTGCTCTTGCTCTTTGTGTGGTTTGCCAAACGTCACCCGCACCGCCCCTTTCCCAGCTTTTCTTTTTGGGGCCCTTTGGATAGGAACAGGATACGCAAGATACTACATTGGAGCCTGCCAGTATCCCTGGAAAGCGGCGCATTTACAGTGCTGGCAATGGTGGTCACAGGTATGGTTTCAGCCTGGTACGGGGAAACAGCCGTGGCAGTACAGCGCGTGGGCAGCCAGATCGAATCACTGTCCTGGCTGATCGGCGGTGGATTCTCGTCTGCTATTACTGCCTTCGTCGGCCAGAATTATGGTGCCAGCCGGTGGCAGCGCATACGCAGAGGCTTCCGAATTTCCTTGACAGTCCTGCTTTCATGGGAGGTTATAGTGACATTCCTCCTGGTGTTCGGCGGCAGGTTCTTCTTCTCCCTCTTCCTTCGGGAGCCAGCGATTCTGGACATGGGTGCCACCTATCTTAAGATACTGGCGACATGCCAGCTCTTCATGGCCCTGGAGGGGGTCAGCGCCGGTGTTTTCCGGGGCATTGGTCATACCCTTCCCCCCAGCCTCTGTAGCATCACATCTAACCTTCTGCGCCCTTTTTTGTGCTGGTTATTCATGCAGTGGTTGGGACTGAATGGAATATGGATGGGCATAGCTGTCTCGGCGGCACTACGCGGCCTATCCATGTTTATCTGGTACATGCTGTATGAACGCAGGGGACTTTTGGAGGCCGTTCCTCTAGCTCACCCCTGTGAGACCAAAGAGCTAAGACAAAAGCAACAATAGCTTGCTCATTAAAACTCCTCCCTCAGGCAATTTCTTTAAGAAGTTGTCCCATGAGGAAGGGAGCTAGTGTCTAGGTGGGTAGTATTTGACGCTTACGTTGATACACACCTTCGGTAAGTGGATAGCTATAATGCGAAAATACCATCTCGAGGGACGAAAGGCACCTCTCCGGCAATTTTCGACGAAGTTCGTTCTCTACACAATTTTCCCTGCCTCACCAAAGCCGTCTCATATCAATCGTTACATAATAAATCAATTGCCCGCCCTTCGATGATGTGGTAATCTATGACTAAAGAAAATAGTTTTTCCTATTGGGTTACATAGAATCCATCTTACGGATGTACCGGGACTAGATTTGGACAGGCTTAGTCCCGGTACAATACTATACATTACTGAAGGGAGGGGAATGGATATGAGAATCGTTGCGTCAAAACCTGAGCTTTGCATCGGGTGCAAGGCTTGCGAGGAGGCTTGCGCAAAAGTTCTCTTCAAAGATACTGACACCGGAAAATCTGCGATTAAGATTACCCCCAGGGATGAAGGCGCTTACGACATCAACGTCTGTGACCAGTGCGGTGAATGCTTCGACATATGCCAAGTCGAGGCCATTTACCGGAACAAAAATGGCATATTCCTCATCGACAAAGACAAATGCGTTCATTGTTACGCCTGCGTGGGCTTTTGCCCTACTCTGGCCATGAGGTACCACGTGGATGTGGTTGGACCTATTAAATGCGTTTCTTGCGGAGCATGCGCAAGAGCGTGCAACACCGGAGCAATCTATATGGAAGAAGTATAGAAAGGAGGAAATCCTGTGACGAGCGATAACTGTGACAGCGCCAGTGTAGAAGCCCTAAAAGCTAAACATGTCACCCTTCACAAAAGTAGCTTTGAGCCCAAGGAACTACACCGCGGCTACGCCGACAGATCTCTATACGTTAATCTTTCAAACAATGAAGTAAAGGTAAAACCAATATCTGAAGAAATGAAGAAGAAATTTACCGGAGGCCGGGGCTATGGGATGAAGTATCTCTGGGATGCGGTAAATCCTGACACCCGCTGGGACAGCCCGGAAAACGAAATTGTCATCGCCCAGGGGCCAATAGGGGGCATTACCCAGTACCCCGGAGCCGGTAAATCTTATGTTGTAACAATATCGCCCCTGACAGATATCCCTGTTGACAGCAATGTCGGCGGCCATTTCGGTCCTCTGTGTAAGTTCTGCGGCTTTGATGCTCTGGAGATACAGGGAAAAGCCAAAAATGACGTTATCATATTTATTGACGGAGATAACAACGAGGTCACTATTGAAGAGGCCCCTGAGGAAGATATAAATAGTCATTTACTTGCAGAGATCTTGACCGAGATGTATTCTGGCTCTGAAGAGGATAAAAAACATGTTTCAGTAGTATCCGCAGGACAGGCGGCAGAGCATACTCGGTTTGGAATCCTCAACTTTTCTTATTACGACCCCAGAAGAAAGAAATGTAAACTTAAGCAAGCTGGCAGAGGCGGAATCGGCACTGTCTTTCGCAACAAAAAGATTAAGGCTCTTGTGGTCAAAAGATCCGGCATAAAAGGTGATTTAAATACCCCCCATGACTTAGATGCCATCATAAAACTAGGCATTAAGTTGCATCGAGAAATTCACGATAATGACAAGGATCAGTGCTGGATGAGGGTGCACGGAACCACCCAGCTCATAGATGTCATGAATGACCACGACCTGCTCCCAGTCCATAATTTCCAGTACGGAGAGCACCCCGAGGCGCCGAAAATTGGCAAACACAGCTATGAAAAGATGTTTGACCTGGGCAAACCTGATGGCTGTTGGTATGGCTGCACCTTGGCCTGTGCCCATGCCCTGGCCAATTTCCCCATAAAGACAGGCCCCTACAAAAGACAGAAAGTGTTTACCGACGGCCCTGAATACGAATCTCTGGCTGGTCTTGGTTCAAACTGTGGTATCTTCGATCCCGAAGCTCTGGTTGAGGCAAACTTCTATTGCGACACCTACGCCATTGATACCATTTCCGTCGGAACCACCTGTGCCTTTCTCATGGAGTGTTACGATAGAGGCATAATCAATCAGGAAATAACAGGAGGATTGGACCTGAGCTTTGGCAATTGGGAAGCCCAGATGGAGCTTATGCATCAGATGGCCAGGGGTGAGGGCTTCGGTGTTATTGCTGGCCAGGGCATCCATCGCCTCAAGAAATTCTTGGTTGAAGAACACGGGGCCGACAGTGCCTTCCTGGAAGATATTGGCATGGAGATGAAGGGTCTGGAGTTCTCGGAATACATCACCAAGGAATCCTTGGCGCAACAGGCTGGATACGGGACCGCCAACAAAGGACCCCAGCATGACGAAAACTGGTTGATTTTCATGGACATGATCAGAAACCAGATGCCAACCTTTGAGGACAAGGCTGAAGCCCTTTACTACTTCCCCCTCTTCAGAACCTGGTTCAGTATAGTGGGGTTGTGCAAACTGCCGTGGAACGACATCATGCCGGCGGACAATCACTTGACGGATGAGCCGGCCAAGGTTCCTGAACATGTGGACAACTACGTCAAACTTTTCGCTGCTGTAACCGGTACTGACTTTTCCCAAGAAGAAATGCTGCGTCAATCCGAAAGGGTGTATAACCTACAGAAGGTATTCAACCTCAAGATGGGTAAAGGTCTGAGAGAATTTGACTACCCCCCCTACAGGTCAGTTGGACCAGTAACTTCAGAAGAATATGAGTCAAGAAACGAGCGTTATGACAAGCAGCTGAATGAAAAGCTCGGATTGAACCCAGAAGGAATGACTGTTGAGGACAAGATTAAGGCGCTTCGGGTGTATCGCGAAGAGCAATATCAGACCCTGCTAGATGTAGTTTACACAAGGCGGGGTTGGACAAAGAATGCAATACCCACTGTAGAAAAGCTGGAGGATCTGGGCATCTCCTACCCAGATGTGCTAGAGGTCGTAAAGAAGTTTTTGTAAAAAGATAAAGCGTTCTCCCCTGGGCGGGAGCTAAATATTGAGAACGCTAATATGCCTGTTCTTTAGATTATAAGAGGGATACGTATTTAATCGGTATCCCTCTTTTTCTTAATACCACTTTGCATTGACATGAACATAACTTAGGCAAATACAATCATCCATCTGACCGGAGGTCTTCCAGGATTACCTCAAGATACCAGGTCTTAAATTTTTTGGTAGATTTCTCTTCTGAATCTGGTTCATCTTCGGAGTACAGGAGCCTTTCGGCAATATATATCTCAATTTTTTCAATCGCGTCATCCCGGGTGCATAGTTCCCGAAGGCCGTTAAAATAGCCTTTTACATGTTCAAGACCCAGCTGGGGATCGTCATATGCAAGTACATTGATCCACAAGGGATAGTTCGCAACGGTCTCAACTAATGCTTCGGTGGTCATGCAACTCAAGATATCTTCCGGGATTTGGCATGCTTTCGCCATCTCTTGCAAGGATCCAAGATTCGCCCATTCTTCCGTTCCGGGTACGACGGGGTATTG
>DAIOXA010000090.1:0-7057 GCA_036758185.1 Bacillota bacterium | reverse complement strand
AAGGCGTTGGAAATGACACAGATGTCTGTACAGATGCCGATCAGCTCTATGGACTGGACTCCCTCCATCCCGGCTAATACATCAGCCAGTTCCAGGGACCCGAAGCTAGGCTTTTCAATTACCTTGCAGTCACTGACATAGACCTCTGGGGGTATATCCCAACCGGGGGTCCCTTTTATGCAGTGCTCGACAGGCAGCTTCCGCCCCTCTTGGGTCTGAAGGTAATTCTTGCTATGGGTGTCTTGGGTAAAGAGCACTGTATTGCCTGCTGCCCGGTGCTCGTTGATCTTAGCCTTAACAGCATCGACAATCTTTACGGCTTCCTTAGTACCAAGGGCACCATTGATGAAATCATTTTGCATGTCCACTATCACCAGGACTTTCACGATAATTCCTCCCGAGAGTTTTTTTGATCAGTGTTTTGGCGTCTCCGATTATTTCCATAGGCCAATGGATAATCCCTCTGGGATTTTCTAGATATCAGCCTGATATATTATAGCATAGCGCCGAGAATCCCTGGGAATGGGTTAAAAAAAAGCCCAGGAGGCTGTACTACCCCCTGGGAAACACTGAATTATGCGAGCAGAAGATTCTGGGCAGCGAGTATTGCCTGATCGGCGCTCCAGAAGACCATGTCCTCGCCTATGCTGTCCAGCAATTTGCTCCGCTTTAACATCTCTGCCACCCGGGGCTGAAGTCCGCAGAGCATTAGGGGGCAATCCCTCTGGGCCAACTGGCTGTGGATGTCGGCCAGAGCTAGTAGGCCGGAGGTATCCACCAGGGGCACCCCCCGCATGGACAGGATTAAAACGCAACCGTCCTCCAGTTGAGACAGGGCTTTGTTTAGCTTTTGGACAGATGCAAAAAAAAGGGGCCCGGTAAAGTAGATAACGCGAATTTGGTTCAATTGCTTATTGGCCATGGCGCCGCATTTCTCCGCCAGTCTCTTTTCATCTACCTCATGAACGCTGATTTCCATATCCGATATCTTGATCAGGAACAAGACGCTGGCGAAGGCAACGCCAATGATTATGGCTTGGGTCAGGTCAAAGATGACTGTGGCCACCATGGTGATGAGAAACATTGAGATGGAACTGAGAAAGCGGTGCCTGAACATGGACTTGATGCTTTCCCACTCATTCATGCGCCAGGCAGTGACCATCAGCACCCCGGCCAGGGCGGCCAGGGGAATTTGCGACATCAGGGGGGCCAGCAAAAACATGGAGATTAGCAAGCCCCCGGCATGGAACACGCTGACTAGTCGGGTTTGGGCCCCGGACTTAATTGCCACACTGGTACGGGCAATGGCTGCCGTGGATGGCACACCGCCAAAGAAAGGTATGATGAAATTGCCAATCCCTTGGGCCACCAGCTCGCGGTTGGGGTTGAACTTCTCGCCCTTCATCTTGCTCCCCACCTCGCCACAGAGGAGGCCCTCGATCATCCCCAGGGAGGCAATGCTCAGGGCTGGAACAACCAAGCCTCGCAAGTCGACAAGACGCAGGCTGTCGATGCTCAGTCTGCTGTCCAAGAGTAGGGCCTGGGGGATTTCCCCGATGACTGCCACTGGCAGTTCCCAGACTAAGTTTATTCCCAGAGCAAGGACCAGGCCCACCAGGGAAGAGGGGACCACCGCGCCCCATTTCTTAGGCCAGAGCAGCATGGTGGCGATGACCAGGCAGCCTATGAGCAGGGCTGACCAGTTGGGGGCAATACCGGTCTGGAAGTAGCCGATAAACTTCATTGCTGCCGATTCTGCCTGGGCTGAGCTAATTCCTAAGAAATTGTCTACTTGGCCGATGGCGATGATTAGGGCAATACCTGAGGTAAACCCCGTAATCACCGGGGCGGGGATAAAGGCAATGATTTTCCCCAGTTTGAGGAGGCCGGCAGCAATTAAAATAAGCCCAGACATCGCCCCGGCCAGCCAAATTCCGTTGACTCCGTACTTTTGGGCCAGAACCAACAAGATTGCGGTCATGGCGCCGGTGGGACCTGAGACTTGGTAGGAGGCGCCGGAAAGGGTTCCAATGATTAGTCCTGAGAGGATGGCGGTTATTAACCCAGCGGCTGCTGAAACGCCACTGCCAACACCGAAGGCCAGGGCCAGCGGGAGGGCGACAGCAGTGACCGTCAGCCCGGCAAGCAAATCTTTCTTAAGCTTGTCCCCGTCATAACCAATGAACTCCCTTTTTAGATCAGTGATATAGCTTTTTATCAAGGCTTTCACCCCTATATTTAATCAAGCCCTTCTATTGTATCCCTTTTGTCTGCAGACTGAAAGCCCGACTTCTCCCCTATTATCAGAGGTTTTGGCCGATTAACCACGACTTAGGAATTAATCGACTTTTTTCATATCAATTCGACTCGGCGCTATCTTTTGCGCGGCGGGGACGGATCCCGAAACTTTTCATTGAGGGTTGGCAACTGTTCTGCTAACCTTATATTGAATGATTTTTGGGGAGGGAAGAGTTACCTTGATTGAGATTAAGGAACTGAGCAAGCGCTTTAAGAAAGTTACCGCGGTAGATAGTATTAGCTTTGTCGTAGACCGGGGCGAAATTGTCGGCCTACTGGGGGAAAACGGTGCCGGCAAGACGACGACACTGCGCATGTTGGCCACCATGCTTAAGCCCACCGGGGGCACTGCCCTGGTCAACGGCTATGACATCGTCAGGGACCCGGATAAGGTCCGGGGCGAGATTGGCATCCTCTTTGGCGGCGAAGTAGGCCTGTATGACCGCCTCACCGGTCGCGAGAATATCAGCTATTTTGCCGAGCTCAACGGCATGACCAAGGCCGAAACCGAGAAGAGCATCGATGAGCTGGTGCAGCTCTTGGAAATGGAAGATTATGTTGACCGCCGGGTGGGCAAGTTTTCTCGAGGTATGAAACAGAAGGTTGCCATTGCCCGCTCCATTGTGCACAAGCCTTCGGTAATGCTCTTTGACGAACCAACAGCCGGCTTGGATGTCACTGCTGCCAGGATTGTTCAGGAGTTCATCATCCGCTGTAAGCAGGACAACAAGGCCATCATCTTTTCCAGCCACAGCATGTCGGAAGTGGAAAAGCTCTGCGACCGCATCGTCATGATTCACAAGGGAAAGATCTTGGAGCAAGGTACCATGACAGAACTGAAGAAAAAGTACAATCACGACAATATGGAAGAAATCTTTGTGCGTCTGGCAGGTGATAATAATGGAATTTAACATTGTTATGCTGGTCTTTAAAAAGGAATTGAAGGACATTTTTCGGGACCGCAAGACGATAATCATGAGCGTCCTCATTCCCATCATTATTTTTCCCTTGCTCTTTACCGTCATGGGCTTTAGTCTGGACAAGTCCACCAAACAAGTAGAGGACAACTTAACGGTGGCTATTATTGATGCAGGCAACAGCACTCTGACACAGTTCCTCAGTACCCAAGAATCCTTAAAACTGGTGGATTCCACAGATATGGAAGCCGATCTCCGGGAGGGCAAGATTCTGGTGGGTCTTGAAGTACCAGCGGATTTCGACGCCGATATCCTAGCCGAGAGACCGGCAAGACTTGTCCTGATCTATGACAACGCCAGCCAGCCCTCCCAGATGGCCATGGGCATTGTCAACGGTATCGTCACTACTTATTCCAAAGATATTGTTGCCCAGCGGTTGGAAGAAAGAAACATCAGCAGCGACCTCCTGACCCCTGTCCAGGTCCAAACAAAGACCATGGTGTCAGAGGAGGAAGGATTTGGCAAGTTTATGTTATCGCTATTGCTTCCCCTGATGCTGGTTATCTTTAGCATTACCGGCCCCATGGCCGCCGCCGTCGATCTGGGCGCCGGCGAGAAAGAGCGGGGCACCTTGGAACCCTTGCTGACCACCAATGCGGGACGTCTGTCCCTGCTCTGGGGCAAGTTTGCCGCCATTACTGTCATGGGAGTGCTCAGTACCATCGCCTCGATGCTGGGTCTGTTTCTGTCCATGCAGCAGGAGGGCGGAATTTTCCAGGGCAGTGGCGCTTCAGTGGCGCCTTCGACCCTGCTCCTCATCGGCCTGGTGACATTGCTACTGACCATGGTCTTTGGGGCGCTGGAGTTGGCCATCAGCATCTATGCCCGCTCCTTTAAAGAGGCCCAGACCTATATTTCTCCCTTGATGATGATATCCTTTATTCCCACTTATGCTACCTACATGTTGGATGCCAAGAATATCGAGACCTTCTATTTTCACATTCCCTTGGCCAATGTCTCCTGCATCCTTAAGGAATTTTTGGCGGGAATCTATAACTACACCCACATCGCCATCACCTTTACGTGGATCATCATCTATATAGTGGCGGCAGTGCTCTTTGCCCGCTATATGTTCAGCAAGGAAGATGTAATCTTCCGAACCTAACGGAAGCATGGGCACGGTTCTTTTGCTTCCAACCTTCATCAGGGCAATCGAAAGGTTGCCCTGATTCAATTTCGGCATGAAAGCAATCCCTTGCGGGCAAGACAGTGTTTCGCTAAGATTATGCTAGACGAGGAACTGATATGGGTCCTGCAATAGTGATATAATCAGAGGAGCGATGGAAAGGAGATGGACCATGAGCTTTAAAGGATACGTCCAAGTTTATACCGGCAATGGTAAGGGCAAGACCTTCGGGCCCTGGGGGCGGGAAAGAAGGTCTTATTTCTGCAGTTTATGAAGGCCCGAGGATATAGTGAGCACAAGATTCTCTCCCAATTATCCCCCAACCTGACGCTGAAGACCTTGGGCAAGCCCTTCTTTGTCATCCAAGAAGGCGCCATGCCCGAAGAGGAGCTGGAGAAGTGGCGCAAGCAGGCGGTAATCTTCCCTCCGGGGCAGCCTCCAGCAGAGTATGTCCAACTGATGAAGGAAGGCCTGGCCTTGGCTCGGGAGGCCGTGACGGGCAATGAATACCAGGTGGTGATCCTGGATGAATTAGTGGTTGCCCTGAACTTTGGCCTGGCGTCCTGGGAGGATGTCAGCGACCTCATCGACCAAAAGGGACAAGGAGTTGAGCTGGTCCTGACGGGTCGAGGCGCCACGCAGCAACTGATTGAAAAGGCAGACCTGGTCACCGAGATGCGGGAAATAAAGCATTATTACACCCAGGGCGTGGAGGCCCGGCGGGGGATTGAAAGTTAGAATAAACCGGAATCGGATATGCGGGGCCATATTGCCCGAGGGTTTAGTATCCCGGCTTTTGCCTAAAACTATAAGACGGGAAACAACAATTAGGGTGAAAATGAAATGAAAAAGTACGATTGTATAATTGTCGGCGCAGGACCGGCAGGGATCTTCGCCTGCTACGAACTGACGCTACGCTCCCCTGGAATCAGGGTGTTGTTGCTGGAAAAGGGCAATGATATCTTCCACAGGAGCTGCCCCATTATTCAGGGGAAAATTCAGTTCTGCCCCCTGCCCGGGGGCAACAAGGACTATCCTGGTTGCATGCCGACTTGTTCCATCATCAATGGCTTCGGCGGCGCCGGGGCCTGGAGCGATGGCAAATTTAACATAACCACCGAGTTCGGGGGTTGGTTGACGGATTATCTCAGCCATTCCCAGGTAATTGAACTCTTGGAATATGTAGACGGCATCAACTTAGAACATGGCGCCACTCCAGAAATAACCGACCCCAACACCGAGGCCGTCAGGAATATTGAGGCCCGGGCCTATGCCGTCGGCCTAAAACTGCTGCGGGCTAAGGTGCGGCATTTGGGGACCGAGTACAATATCCAGATACTCAAATCAGTGTATGAGTATCTCAAGGACAAAATAGAGATGCGCTTTCGCACCGAAGTGGCAGATATCATCACTGCCGAAAACAACGGGACCCACCAGGTTAGGGGCGTTGTCACCGAGGACGGGGAGGAATACACTAGTGATTTCGTCTTTATTGCCCCGGGGAGGGATGGGTCGGGGTGGCTGACAGATATTCTTGAAGCGCGCAAATTACACATGTACAATAACCAGGTAGATGTAGGGGTCAGGGTGGAGACCTCCGACATCGTCATGCGGGAAATTAATGAGAATTTGTATGAAGGGAAGTTTATCTTTAAGACCTCCATTGACACCCAGGTGCGGACTTTTTGCAGCAATCCCTCGGGTCACGTCGTGGTGGAGAACCATAGCGGGGTCATGGCGGCCAACGGGCATGCCTATAACGACCCCAGTCTGGGGTCGGGAAACACCAATTTCGCCCTCCTGGTCTCCCATAGGTTTACCCAGCCCTTTAACAGACCCAATGAGTATGCCAGGGAAATATGCCGACGGGCCAATGACCTCTCCAATGGTGGGGTTATCATCCAGAGGTTTGGCGACATAATGCGGGGAAGGCGCTCCACCGATAAGCGGATTAGGGAAGGCTTCGTCCAGCCGACTCTCAAGGAGGCCGCCCCCGGGGATTTAGGTTTAGCCTTGCCTTACAACACCATGAAGTGCCTCATTGAAATGACCCATGCCTTGGACAAGGTCACTCCCGGCATCGCCTCGGAACATACTCTGTTTTACGGGGTGGAGGCCAAGTTCTATTCCGCCCGGCCCAAGTTGACGGAGGAGCTGGAGACAGAAGTTCTGGGGCTATACTGCGGTGGCGATGGTGCCGGCATTACCAGGGGCCTGGCCCAGGCCAGTGCCTCCGGGGTCTGGGTTGCCCGGAGCATCCTCAATAAGCAATAGAATAGAGCCGTTGGCCAATTTGGCCAGCGGCTCTATTGCATTGTAGGTTAATCCTGCGTTACCAGGCTGAGACGACTCCTCTACTGTAGGGTGATCGCCGTCCTCTACCAACAGGACGGGCCATAACCCCATAACGGATCCCTATTCCAACCTCTGATTTCCGAGTTATAGATTCTGTTCAGTGCGCTCGATGATCTCATCCTGTAGGGTCTTGCTCAGGTTGTGGAAGTAATCGCTGTAGCCCGCCACCCGGACGATGAGATCCCTGTACTCCTGGGGATTGTCCTGAGCTGCAACTAGAGTGGCCCGGTCGATGACATTGAACTGGATGTGGTGCCCATCCATGTTGAAATACGTGCGGATGAGGTTGCTCAGTTGCAGC